>DATGIY010000532.1:0-9164 GCA_035295475.1 Terriglobales bacterium | reverse complement strand
AGGGGGGCGCAGCGGAAACCGTAAGTCTGGTGGGAGCGGGCAGCACCTTTATCAATCCCATCATGACCCGTTGGACGGCCAATTTTCAGCAGGCACACCCCAACGTGCAGATCAACTATCAGTCCATCGGCAGTGGCGCGGGCATTCAGCAGGTAAAGGCTGGCACCGTGGATTTTGGCGCCAGCGACGTTGCTTTGAATGACGAACAGCTGAAAACCATGCCGCCGATCATTCAGATTCCGGAGAGCGCCGGACCGGTATGCATCACTTACAACCTGCCGGATCTGAAAGAGCCCCTGAAGCTGACCGGGGCCACACTATCAGGAATTTACTTGGGCACAATCAAGAATTGGCACGATCCCGCCATCGTCAAGAGCAATCCAGGGGTCAAGTTGCCGGCAACGGCCATCGCCGTGGTGCATCGCTCGGACGGCAGCGGCACGACCGGCATATTTACCACCTATCTGGCCACGGTGAATCCGGAATGGGCCAAGAAAGTCGGCGCCAGCATCTCCGTGAACTGGCCGGTCGGATTGGGCGGAAAGGGAAGTGAAGGCGTTACCGGGGTAGTGAAGCAGACACCGGGAGCGATCGGCTATGTGGAATTGAGTTATGCCACACAAAATCACCTGCCCGTCGCGGTCGTGGAAAATAAGGCAGGGAAATACGTGGCGCCCAGCGCCGCCGGCGCTACCGCCGCTATCGATGCCTTCAAGACAGAACTGGGACAGGATGTGCGCAAACCTATTGTGGATCCGCCGGCTTCCGCGACGGATGCCTATCCCATCAGCGGTCTCACTTTCCTGCTGGTTCCCAAAGATGGCTCGGACCGCAGCAAGCGTCAGAACTTGAAAGATTTCGTGCAATACATTTTGACCGATGGCCAGCAGCTATCGCAGGGATTGGATTATTCTCCCTTGCCTGCCTCGCTTTCATCGCTGGACCAGAACCTGCTTTCGCAAATGACCGCCGCCGGCGCCCCGCTGAAGTAGGGTGCCGGTTTTCGCTGAACTGTAACCGAAAATTTACAGGCGATTCATACCGTTGTAATGCCGGGAAAATACAACTGCAGCGTGATTCCGAGCATTACAGAGTTCCTTCACCGGGTGGCCACAGCGCTCACGAGTTCACTCACGACAGGAGAAAAAAGCACAATTATGAAGCCCGTTCTGAGGTGGTGTGCAGCAGTAGTGCTGTTGTCCGCACTCCTAAGTGCGCAGACCAGCAGTTCCTCCAAGATGACATCGGATAACGGCAACGCGCCGGCGCCAATCACTGAGCAGGATGTGAAAGAATTGCGCGAGGCGTTGGCAGCGCAACAACAGCAGATTGCCGCGCAGCAGCAGCAGATGAAGCAGCAGCAGGAAATGCTGGAGCGGTTGAACAAGGCCCTGGAGGCGCAGAAGAGCAGCCAGGCGGCACAGCAGCAGCCGGCGCGGCAGGCGCCAAACCTGGGGCAGGTGGCCAGCACCACGCCTATCATTCCGGCGGGCAGCGCGGGGTCAACCCCGGCCGTTCCCAAGCTGAACACGGCGAATTCCGATAGCGGCCAGTCGCCAGCGGCGGCGGAAAGCCCGCTGTCGATCCACTATAAAGGCATAAGCATTACTCCGGGAGGCTTCCTCGCGGCAGAAACGGTGTGGCGCCAGCGGGGAGTCGGTGGCGACATAAACACTCCCTTCACGTCAATTCCGCTACCTTACCAACCGGGATCCCATCTTTCCGAGTTCTTTGGTTCCGGCCGCCAGTCGCGCATTTCCGTGCTGGCGCAAGGCACTGTGGGCAGCGCTAAGCTGACCGGATATTATGAGACGGATTGGCTCTCTGCCGGCATTACCTCGAACAACAACCAGAGCAACAGCTACACCAACCGTCAGCGCCAGATTTGGGGACAGGCAACGCTTTACGATGGTGTGAGCTTTACCGGCGGTCAGATGTGGAGCCTGGTAACGGAGACCAAAAAGGGCGTGGACAACCGCACTGAAGCGCTGCCCATGACCATTGACGCGCAGTATGCGGTAGGTTTCAGTTGGGCGCGCCAGTACGGCTTTCGCGTGGCCAAGAACTTCAACAATAAGTTCTGGCTGGCAGCGTCAGTGGAGAATCCGCAAACCACGTTTGCCGCTCACGGCAACGCCAACAATTTCCTGATTGGGACGCCGGGTACTGGTGGCGGTCTGTACAATCCAACCGCCAACTATTCGTTCAACCGCACGCCGGACTTTATTTTCAAGGCCGTGGCCGAACCCGGTTTCGGGCACTACGAGGTGTTCGGAGTTTTGAGCGATTTCCGCGACCGCATCTATCCCGATGCCGGCCTCAGCACTCCTTCCTCCGCAGGCGCGTTTAACAGCTCCAAGGCGGGAGGAGGCGGAGGCGCGAACATTCGCTTCACGGTGAAAAAACACATGGATCTTGGCGTCCACTTCCTGGGCGGCAACGGGGTGGGCCGTTACGGCACGTCCTCGCTCCCCGATGCCACAGTGAAACCAGACGGCACGCTGGAGCTGTTGCGCAGCTATCAGGGGTTGGGCACGCTGGAGTTTCACACCGCCAAGTGGGACGTTTACTTCAACGGGGGCATGGAATATGTGGGCCGCTCGGCGTTCCTCAATTCCAAGGGTAAGCCGGTGGGCTATGGCTCCCCCTTGTTCAGCAACAAAGGCTGCTTTGCCGAGCCGCTGCCAGGCGGGGCATTCGTTCCCGGTTCGCTGTCCAGTTGCACGGCTGATAATAAGAATGTCTTCGAAGGCATAGCCGGCTTCTGGTATCGGTTCTACAACGGACCCTATGGCAAGCTGCAGTGGGGACCGCAGTACTCCTATATAACGCGCACCACCTGGGGTGGGACGGGCGGGCAACCGTATGCGGTTGACAATATGGCGCTGACCTCTTTCCGCTACTATTTGCCCTAGGGCAGGACGCAGTTTTTAACCGCGGACGCTTTGGCAGCTCATTCCAAAGCGAACAGGCGCCCGGTCAACCAGCCGGCGCCTGTTTCTCGCTGTAACACTCCTGTAACAAAACTCTGTTAGGTTGAGCCGAGGAACGCAATGGGAATCCGAGGTCTTACTCCACGCCCATCGTTCGCGCGCCGGGAAGCGGGGCCCGCCAGGGTGTCACAGCAGGCTCCCGGCCATCAGCCTAGGGGGGCGGCTAGCGTGCACCTGAGAGTAGGGAGCCGCTTGCCGGATGAGATCTTTCGCTACGCGATGATTGCCTGTGGGGTGAGCGTCGCGGTAATGCTCGGCCTCATTCTTTACGAACTAATCATCAACTCCAGACTTTCCCTGCATCAGTTCGGGTTCAGATTTTTCGGTGGGCAGATCTGGGATCCCGCCAATAACATTTTTGGAGCCCTGCCCTTTATCTATGGGACGCTGGTGTCCTCGATTCTCGCCCTGATTCTCGCCGTGCCCCTGGGAGTAGGGGTGGCGGTTTTCATTACCGAAATGTGCCCGCGGCGGCTGCGGGGAGCGCTGTCCTTTTCAACCGAGTTACTGGCCGCAATTCCCAGCGTGATCTACGGACTGTGGGCGATATTCGTGCTGGTGCCGATTCTGCGTTTGTATATCGAACCGCCATTGATTCGTTCCCTAGGCTGGACCGGCCTGTTTGAAGGGCCCCCCTATGGGATCGGCATGCTGGCTGCCGGAATCGTGCTGGCGATCATGGTGGTTCCCATTATTTCGTCACTTACGCGAGAAGTGCTCAGCGCGGTGCCGCGGAATCAACGCGAAGCCGCTCTGGCTCTGGGCGCCACCCGCTGGGAGATGATTCGCATCGGTGTACTGCGCAACGCCCGGGCCGGCATTTTGGGCGCCGTCATCCTGGGACTGGGGCGGGCATTGGGTGAAACCATGGCCGTAACAATGGTGATTGGCAACCGCCCGGAGATTGCCAAATCCTTGCTCGCGCCTGGCTACACCATGGCGAGTGTGATCGCCAACGAGTTCACCGAAGCCACCGGCAATCTCTATTTGAGCGCCTTGGTGGAGATTGGCTTGGCGTTATTTCTGGTGACCATTGTGGTCAATGCACTGGCTCGTTTGCTGGTGTGGAGTGTAACTCGTGGGCTTCCGGCGAGGGTCCATGCGCAATGAAGGGGGCCTAATCTCGGATCGCATTTCCTGGAGTCGCCGCCTTCAGGATCATTTATTCACCGGGCTGGCGGTGGCCGCCGTGCTCCTGGTGCTGCTGCCCTTGGCGGCGATCTTCATCGACCTAGTGCAGCGCGGAATCGGCTCCATTAATTTCGCCTTTCTCACGCAAACGCCCAAACCTGTAGGCATTCCCGGGGGTGGGATGGCAAACGCCATTCTCGGCACAGGAGTGATCCTGGGGATCGCCAGCGCCATTGGAGTGCCCTTGGGAATCGGCGCCGGGGTGTTCTTGTCGGAGTACGGGCGCAATCGTTCGGGTGACGCGGTTCGGTTTACCGCCGACGTGCTCAACGGCGTTCCCTCCATCGTGATCGGGATCGTGGCCTACTCCCTGGTGGTGCTGCGCCAGAGACACTTCTCAGCCCTGGCAGGGGGAGTGGCCCTGGGGATCATGATGATTCCCACGATTACCCGCGCTACTGAAGAAATGCTGCTCCTGGTGCCGATTTCCGTGCGCGAAGCAGCTTTTGGCTTGGGCGTGTCTCGCTGGCGTACGACGGTTTCTGTCACTTTGCGCACGGCAGCGGCGGGCATCATTACGGGCGTCATGCTGGCCTTCGCGCGGGTGGCCGGAGAGACCGCACCTTTGTTGTTCACCGCCTTCGGCAGTCAATTCTGGAGCAGCAACATTAATCAGCCGATTGCCGCCCTGCCGTTGCAAATTTTCGTATATGCCATTTCCCCTTACGATGAGTGGCATCGCCATGCTTGGGCGGGAGCGTTGGTGCTGATCGTACTTATTGTGGGCACGATCGCCGTAGTACGGCTGATTGCCAGCCGTGGCATGATGAAAGGAACCGCGTAGCCATGGGCGTAGGCATCGAAGTGGAAGGGCTGAATGCCTGGTTCGGCGGCACGCAGGCGCTGCACGAAATCAGCATGCGCATCGCGCCCAACCATGCCACCGCCATCATTGGACCCTCTGGTTGCGGCAAATCCACCTTCGTGCGCTGTCTGAACCGCATGCATGAGACTTTGCCGGAGACACGGGTTGTGGGCAAGGTGCGTATCGGTGACATGGAAGTGTATGGCAACGGCACCTCGGCGGTGCAGGTGCGCCGTCACGTGGGCATGGTGTTTCAAAAGCCGAATCCGTTTCCGGCCATGTCGATTTACGACAATGTGGCCGCGGGGCTGAAGCTGAACGGCTTTCGCGACAAGCGCAGGCTGGACGAGGTAGTGGAGCGGTCGCTGCGCATGGCCGCCCTGTGGGATGAGGTGAAGGATGCGCTGAAGAAGAAGTCTGGGGCCAGCCTTTCCGGAGGGCAGCAGCAACGGCTATGCATAGCCCGCGCGTTGGCGGTCGAGCCGAATGTGCTCCTAATGGACGAGCCTGCTTCCGCGCTTGACCCCATATCCACGGGCAAGATCGAGGAATTGATTTTCCAGCTGAAAGAGAGCTACACCATCGTGATTGTGACCCATAATATGCAGCAGGCCGCGCGCGTGGCGGAGTTCACCGGCTTTTTTCTGCTGGGGCGGCTGATTGAATTCGATAAGACCGAGAAGATTTTTACGAATCCTTCCGATAAGCGTACCGAAGACTACATCACAGGCAGGTTTGGCTGATGCGCACACGATTCCAGCAGGGGCTCGATGAATTGCGGGAAAAGCTGCTAAAAATGGGCGGTATGGCGGAGCAGGCGGTAGACCGCGCGTGCCAGGCTTATCGCAGCCGCGACCTTACGCTTTGCCACCGCGTGCTGGAGAATGAGTCGCTGATCAATGCCGCGGAGCGCGAAATCGACGGCATCGCCCTGGACCTCCTGGCCATGCAGCAGCCCATGGCCATCGATCTGCGTTTTATTCTGGCCGTGGTGAAGATCAATGCCGACCTGGAGCGGGTAGGCGACCAGGCGGTTAATATTGCCGAGCGGGTCATGGACATGGTGGAGCTTCCCGCGGTCGAGTTGCCGGTCGACGTACCGCGCCTGGCCAACGCGGCTTCCGCCATGGTGCAGCGCGCCCTGGAATCGTTCATCGAGGGCAAGGCGGAACTGGCTCAGGCTGTGCTGGAGATGGACAATGTCGTGGACCGTATGCGCGACGAAGCGTTTATCTCGCTGGTGCGGACCATGAACCAAGATCCAGCCGTCACCCGGCAGGCGCTGGATGCGCTGCTGATTGCCCGCAACCTGGAGCGAGTTGCCGATCACGCTACCAACATTGCCGAAGACGTGATCTTCTGGGTACGAGGCGCTGACGTACGTCATTCCTTTGGCATGCAGTCCACACTAGAAGGCAGCTAGCAACCCGGAGAAGCAGGCGTATTTCCCCCGGCTCGATCCCTGCTGTCTTTAGGCTTCCACATCTCCCCTCTACCTGCGCTTCCGCATGTCAAATAAGGAGAGAGGCGGAAAGCGGGCTTGAGTGCGATTGGGGCGAAAGAGCGGCTGCTCGGCTGCATCGCCGCTTGCGGCAACACAGCTCGTGACCGCGACCGTGATTGCCTTTGATATCCTTATATATCCATCGGCAACTATTGGTCGAGGTATTGCCTCCTATCCCTAAATATCCGGCCACCGATGCGGTTCACGCTTTGGGTGAGCCGACGTCCAGACCGGCGACACAGAGGTTTGCGGTGCCAAAGCCCAGAAACATTCTTATCGTCGACGACAATTCTTTGACTTTGCTCACCCTGGCTCGCATTCTGGAGCAGCACGGCTACAAAGTATTGGCAACCGGCAGTTCCAGCAGCGCCCAGGAACTGGTGCGCGCACAAACCGTCGACCTGGTGATCACCGATTACAACCTGCCGGATGGGGGGACGGAGTTAGGGCCTGCTTTGAAGCGCTTGCGTCCCTCCTTGCCGGTAATAGTGTTATCGGGAGATCCGGCGGCGGCCGAAGCGGCGGGTTTTGCTGATCTGCTGTTAGCCAAGCCACAAGAGCCGGAGGTTCTGCTGGCCGCGATTGGACGATTGCTGCCCGGCAGTCACGAAGAGCATGCCGCGTGAGCAGTTCGTCTGCCCCGATCTCAACCACACCAGATTGACAGCGGAGGCGCGGTGCTCTATTCTGCTTCCCGCATCAGGAGCGGCTCGGCCGAGTGCCGGGCCCGGCAACCGGGCAAGGAGACGCCGCGGTGCCACGAGTGTGATCCACTCGATGTGCGGAACGTAGTTCCGAACGAAAGTCTCCTGCGAGATCGCCGCCTGTTGCAGGCGGCGTTTCCATTTGCGGCGAGCTCCTGATGCCAGGAGAACGCCAGCAAGCTATCTCATCCGCGCTTTCCTCAGGGCCTGGCGGACGGATTCACTGCCTACATCCCGCGTCAACTTACGACCTGTGACTTGCGCGTCGTCGCGGCTCCGCTAGAGGCGGTGGGATTTCCGCGCAAAATCAGGTATGCCGGCCACAGACGGGGTATCACCGCACCCAGGTTGCGGCCCTTTGTGGCCGAGTACCGGCCTCGTTTCGAAACGTTTATCCATGCAGGTGCATGTCGTAAGCTGACCTACATCTCGAGTTGCGCTGCTGCGTTTCATGTGGACGTCTTGCAGAACAGCCAAAACGGAGAGTGGAGCCTGTACAAATTCAATGCCGGACGCCTGCTCAGCTACATCTCAGCCCAGGGCTACGGCGAGGCCTTAATTCGGGCCAGCGCTGTTGGATTAGACGGGGAGGAACCAGCTCTGACCTTCTGCGGAGATGCGGAAGAATGCCGGCGGGAGAATCAGGCGCAACGAGAGATCATTGGCCGGGCTGAGGACGTTCACGCAAGGGGCACAGAAGCCAGAGCCCCCATCTCCACCCTTGTTTTCGGAGTCGCCCCATCGGTGGCTGGCGGGATGAACCTGATATTTGTGGAGCGCCAAAAGGCCCTGGAACTCGCCGCTATTCACGAGGCGTCGAGGGCGCAGACCTGGGGAGAGTTCAAGTTGAGAATGCCTCCCGAACCGCTGCGACAAGTGCTCGCTGAATTTCGGAAACGGCCCTGGGCCTCATTCGATTCCTTTTATGGCGAGCACGTCAAGACGGGCACAGGGGAGGAACGGGAAAGCCTGTGGCTGAAATATGAAAGGCTTGGCCCGGGCGAACGGATGCCGTTTGATGAGGATTCTTTTCCTGCTTGCTCGTTTGCTGGCGCGGCACATAGGGACTGGCCCGAACACCCGGAGCGCGAGATGCTTAGCCTGCTGCCCCCGAGTGTTCAAAGGGAGTGGGGGCGTCGCGCCTCGGGGCCATGGGGTGAGTGTATTCTCCTTGATCCGCTGCGAGCTCCGGAGATTATCTCTGCCCTAGAGAATGCCGGTTTTACTTGCTGCTGGAACGAGGAGTTAGTTCAGCGTGCCTGTGGATTAAGGAGAAAGCTTAGTTACTAGTTCTTACCTGCCAAGCTTAAAGTTAAGCGTGATCCGCACTGGCACCTCTATGACTTGGTCATTAAGGCGGTAGGGGCGGTAACGCCATTGCCGGACCGCTTGCACCGCCGCAGCAACCAGCAGAGAATTTCCACTTATAACCTGTAGATTGTCTACCCGGCCACTCTTATTCACTGTGGCGTCCAGCACGACCGAGCCTTCGATGCCGCCCTGCTTGGCCATAGCTGGATAAATCGGTTCCACACGATGTAGCAGCACGGGTTTGGCTACTCCGGTCGAGACACGGATAGCCTTCGCTAATTCCGGCGCTGTGGCAGGTAGGGAACCAACCAGCTGGCTGACCGCAACACTATCTCCGCCTTGGGCGAAGAGAGCTTCTGTCGGAGGCGGCTCCGGCGCCGAAACCGGCTTCCCCGGCGTATCAGCAGCAACGGCGATAACGTTTTGTTTCGGCTGAGGCGAAGGCGCCCGCCGGCTCTCTATTAGAGGACGGGCTTCCACCCGCCGCTGCTCAACTTTCGGCGCTGGGGCGGCAGGCGCCGGCACGGCAACTGATACAGGTTCCGCTGCAACGGGCTGCGGAGCGGCCGCGGTAGCGATCTGGGTCTGAGGACCCCTTATGGCGCGGAGCAAAAGGAACAAGCCCAGAGCGAGGACCAGCACACCGAGCAGCGCCT
>DATGIY010000531.1:0-3204 GCA_035295475.1 Terriglobales bacterium | reverse complement strand
GTCGTCCTCGACCCCACCGGAGCGGCAATGTCCAACGCCACCATCCAGGCCCAGGACCTCTCCACACACCTGCTCCTGCAGACAATCAGCACCCGCAACGGCGACTTCGTCTTACCCAGCGCACCCGCAGGCGAATACCAGCTAACTATAAGTGCATCAGGCTTTTCCAGGATCGTCCTCCCCAAAATTCTGGTCCAGGTAGGTGCCGTAACCGACATCCAGGCCCACCTGAAAATCGCCTGGACCAGCGAAACGACAAATGAAGCGACCAACAAAAACCGCTCCTCGACTGGGCTCGATCAACCCTCCACCACAACCCTCTCCATCACCATCGCCGACATCGACCGCCTGCCCGTAGACGGTCGCCAATGGCAAGACGTCTCCCTCTGGACGTCTGCCACTAACTCAAATGAAAACAAAGACTTGTTCAGCTTCCGTGGCCTGCCCGTAACCCAGAACAGCAGCCGCATCGACGGCGCCAGCGACGATCAAAGTTTCAGCGCAGTTCCACGTGGAACCGGCGCCGAAACCAACGGAGAACCCGAAGAACAAGCTATCCAGACGCCCGGCGCAAACTCACGTCATCGCATCGGCGCGGCCTACACCTTCTCGCAAGAGGCCGTGCGCGAATTTCGCGTAAACAGCCAAAATTATTCCGCACTCTACGGCCACGCCCTCGGCGGCGTAGTCACCACCATCTCAAAAAGCGGAACAAACGCCCTCCATGGCACCGCTTTTTATCTCGCACGCGACAGCGCATGGGACGCAGCAAATCCCTTCTCTATCGACACAAACTACGTAAACGGCACCGTAACCAGCGCAACGGTGAAGCCTCATGACCTGCGTCAGCAGTTCGGCGGAAGCGCAGGCGGCCCAATCATGCGCGACAAATTGTTCTACTTCTATGCCCTGGATCAGCAACGGCGGAATTTTCCTGCAATATCAACGCCCACCGACCCATCGTTCTACTCGTTGACCGCAACACAGACGGCATTACTGGCAAACCGTGGCGTGACCACCACAAAAATAAATGCAGCACTGACCTACCTAAACAGCCTGACAGGCACCGTCCCCCGCCGCTCGGATCAGACCATCAATTTCGGCAAGCTCGATTGGCAAGCCTCCGCAAAAAATCACATCAGCCTGCAATACAACCGCGCACGATCGAGCGCTCCCGCAGCACTCCGACTGGCTCCCGTAATAGATCGCGGGGCTGCAAGCCTCGGCACAAGTTTTGCCAGAGTAGATGGGGTGATGGGGCGGTGGGTATGGATGCCGCGGCCACGTCTCACCAACCAGGTAAGCCTGCAATACAGTCGAGACTTCCAGTTCGACCAGGCCCAACAGCCGTTGCCGCAGGAGCCTGCGGTGGGGCCGGGAGGGTATGCACCTGAGGTCTCGATTGGCCCACAGGGGCTTATCTTTGGGACTCCTGCAACGCTTGGGCTCAAGGCGTTCCCCGATGAGCGCAGGGTGGAGGTAGGCGATATGGTGACCTGGGTCCATGGAGGCCATGTAGTGCGGGTTGGCGCGGAGTTCAGCGCTGTACACGATCTGACAGACTCGCTCAGCAACGCGGAGGGGACGTTCCGGTACGACAGCGGCGCTACCGGCGGTCATTCGGGCGGGCTCGTGGACTGGATCACCGATTACACCTTCAACGTCAACGCCTATCCGAACGGTGGGTGTCCGTCGATCCACTCGGCGGTGCATGACTTCTGCTTCCGGTCGTTCACGCAGAGCTTCGGGGAACAGTCGGTTACGTTCCATACACAGGAGTGGTCTGCCTTTCTGCAGGACGACTGGCGCGTGCGAGCCGGACTAACGGTGAACGCCGGTCTGCGCTACGAGTATGAACTGCTGCCGTTTCCGCAACAGCCAAACGCAGCGTTGGATGCAGTCTTCGGCAAAACAGGCGCAACGAGCGTCTTTCCGGAAGATCGAAATAATTTTGGACCGCGCGTGGGGGTGGCATGGGAGCCGTTTGGTGCGGGACAGGGAGTGGTGCATGTCGGGTATGGTTTGTACTTCGGGAGGCTTCCGGGGGCGACGATTCGGAGTGCACTGGCGAATACGGCACTGGCGTCTTCGACCGTCAATGTGCGGATTGTGCCTGATACGGTTACAGTTTGCCCTCAGGTGGCGAATCAGGGATTTGGTTACGCCTGCTCTTACCTCACGACTCCCCCGGCTGCTGTCGGAGCGACGACTTCAGCGATGGTGTTTGATCGCAGGTTCCGTTTGCCAACCGTCCAGCAAGGGAGCTTGAGTGTTGAACGCGAGGTAAGGTTCGGAGTTCTTGGGAGCGCGACGTACCTCATGAATCTCGATCGGCAGCTCCCGAACTCGGTGGATATCAACATTGCTCCTTCGCTGGCTATGGGTACGTTTCAGATACAGGGCGGACCCGGTATTCCTGGGTTTCGAGACGGCGAGACGTTCACGATACCGGTATATACGCAGCGGGTGAACGCGAACTATGGTCCCGTTACCGACATCGTGTCGAACGCTAATGCGAGCTACAACGCCCTGGTGCTCGAAGCGCGGAGCAGAGGCCGTCGAGGGCTTGAGTTCCACGTGAGCTGGACGTGGGCCAAGACGATTGACTACGGACAGAACAACGGAGCAACTCCTCGCATCAACGGGCAGTTCGATCCGTTTACGGCGCAATATGACAAGGGCCTTTCGGCGCTGAACTTTCCGCACAAGGTGTCGGCCAGCGCGGTATGGGAGCCGCGGTTTGCACCCGAGCGGCGCTGGTTGCGGACAGCGGCAAATGGCTGGCAGATCGCTTCTTTATTTACGGAGCGGAGTGGGGGGCCGTACAGCTATGATATCTTCGGCGGCACTCGGCTCAGCGGTGGCCGCGAGAGCATCAACGGCTCGGGCGGCGCGGTGTATCTGCCTACGGTGGGACGAAATACTCTGCGGCTGCCGGATGCCTATAACGTTGATCTGCGCATGAGCCGCACCCTGCGAGTGACCGATGCGGTTCGGGTTCGCGGGACGGCGGAGGTCTTCAACCTGACGAATCATGTGAACTACTCCGGCGTTACGCAGCGGGCGTTTCTTGTGAGTGCTGCCGTGAATGGCGTGACGCCACTGGTCTTTCAGGATGCGGCGACGGTGGCGGCGGAGGGTCTGAACACGCGACCATTCGGAGCCTTTACCGGAGCGGCAACCGGTAGCACGCAGGAGCGGCTG
>DATGIY010000530.1:0-4218 GCA_035295475.1 Terriglobales bacterium | reverse complement strand
GTAGTGCGACATTTCCATATTGAAGCTGCCGCGGCCCTGGGTCATGGAAGTCAGGTCAGCGCCGTAGGTCAGCATCTCGGCCATGGGCACCTGGGCTTTGACGATGGTTTTGCCGCCCTTGTTGTCCATGCCCTGAATGCGGCCGCGGCGGCCGTTGAGGTCGCCCATGATGGAGCCGGCAAACTCGTCGGGCACCGTGATCTCCACCGACATGATCGGCTCCAGCAGCGTGGGCTTGGCCTGCTCCATGGCCTTCTTGAAAGCGATGCGCCCGGCCATCTTGAACGACAGCTCGTTGGAGTCCACGTCGTGATAGGAGCCGTCGTAGAGGATCACGCGGAAATCCACCACCGGGTAACCGGCGAGGAAGCCGCGCTGCGCCGCTTCCACAATGCCCTTCTCCACCGCGGGGATGAAGTTACGGGGAATGGCGCCGCCGAAAATATCGTTGACGAACTCGAAATTGGCGCCGCGCGGCAGGGGCTCCATCTTGATTTTGCAGTCGCCATACTGGCCGTGGCCGCCGGTCTGCTTCTTGTGGCGGCCCTGCACGTCGGCCTTGCCGCGGATGGTCTCGCGGTAGGGCACCTTGGGCGCCTTGAGGTTGACCTCGGTGTGGTAGCGCTTTTTCAGCTTGGAAACAATGACTTCGATGTGCTGCTGGCCGGTGCCGGCGATGAGGAATTCCTTGGTCTGCTCGTCGCGGAAAAAGCGCAGCATGGCGTCCTCTTCCATCACCTTGTGGATGCCGTTGGAGAGCTTGTCTTCATCGGCGCGCGTCTTAGGCTCGATAGCGAAGGTGATGGCGGGTTCAGGCAGCATCACCCTGGCGTACTGGATGGGCGCGGCTTTGTCGCCCAGCGTATCGCCGGTCAGGGTGTCCTTGAGCTTGGCCACGGCGCCAATGTCGCCGGCGTGCAGTTCGTTGACCGGCACCGCGTTCTTGCCCTGCATCACGGAAATATGGGCCAGCTTCTCCGCCGTGTTGCGAGTGAAATTCTGCAGGGTGGCATCGTTCTTGAGGACGCCGGAGAAAACCTTGTAATAGGAAATGCGGCCGGCGAAGGGGTCGGAGACCGTCTTGAAGACGAAAAGCGAAACCGGCTCGGAATCGGCGACCTTGCGTGCCGGCGGTTCGCCATTGTTGGGCGCGGGCGCACCCTTCATGGGCTCGCGCTCGCTGGGCGCGGGGGTGTAGTCCACCAGAAAATCCATCAGCTTATCGCTGCCGATATTGCCCAGGCCGGAAGTGAAGAGCACGGGGAAGATACGGTCTTCGCGAATGGCTTCATGCAGGGCGGGAACAAGGTGCTCCTCGGGGATGGTGCCCTTGTCGAAGAACTCTTCCATGAGGGCATCGTTGCCCTCGGCGATCATCTCCACCAGCTTTTCGTGGGCTTCTTGCGCGGCCGAAGCCAGATTGGCGGGAATTTCGCTTTCCTTACCTTTGCCGTTGCCACCCATGTCGTAGGTGTAAGCCTTCATGCGGACCAGGTCGATGATGCCACTGAGATTCTTTTCGCTGCCGATGGGGAGCTGCAGAGGTACGACGGTGCGGCCGAAGGCGGAGGTGAGGGATTCGAGGACGCGGCCGGCGTCGGCGCGCTCGCGGTCCATGCGGGCGGCGACGATAACCCGGGGGAGATGAAATTCCTCGGCGTAGTTCCAGACGCGCTCGGTGACGACTTCCACGCCGGCCACGCCGTCCACGACCAGCAGGGCGGATTCGACCACGGGCATGACCATCTTGGCTTCATGCACAAACATGTTGAAGCCGGGGACGTCCACCAGGTTGATCTTGGTCTTGCCCCATTCGGCGAAAGCGAGTCCGGCGGAGATGGACATCTGGCGGGCAACTTCCTCGTCGTCATAATCGGTGACGGTGGTGCCGTCATCGACGCGGCCCAGGCGCTGGGTGGCGCCGGCAGTGAAGAGCATGGCGGAAACCAGGGAAGTTTTGCCCGCGTGGCCGTGGCCGACTACCGCGACATTGCGGATATTGGGGCCGTCGTAGGTTTTCACGGATGACTCCTTCGGGTACTGCCAGAACCTTCCCGCTCAGGCGGAACAGGCCGTCGATAAAAGAGGCGGGAGACAGGGCGTCCGGCAGAGAGCCTGCCAAAACCTTGATGCTAACACGGGGGGAATTGGAGGCTCAACCGGGGGCCATTCGCGAATCGCCCAGCGGATGAAGCCGCCACGCGATTGCTGGTCACGGCGCAGCTAAAACTGCGCCCCACCCAAAGACAGTTTTGAAGCAGAGTTCCCGCAGGAAATGCATAGGTTCTTCAGTCGCGCTCGCCGCGCCAGCGCGGCTCGCGCTTCCTTCAGAATGACAATTCGTGAGTCAAACTAAAACTGTAACAATGGCGGGCGGGGGTGCATCTTTAGGGTGAGAGGCGGGCTGCGCCCCGGGATGTCATACCGCAGCAAAGGTCGCGGTGCTGCACGCGAGATGCTTCGGGCCGGAAGGCCCTCAGCATGACGCCGGATAAGGAAGCGGCATGCCGGATTTGAAAGCAGGCGGGCTACGCCCGCCCGGACAGCCGACCACCCCAGCACGCCAAAAACGGGCGTGCCGGGGACCCCGGACCGAGGGCGGCTGTCCCCACACAAGGATTGCTGATGAGGGCGGCTGGCCACACCCAGGCATTACTGATCGGGCGGGTGTCCCTACACGGGAATTGCTGAAGGGCACGAGGGGTAAATAGAATATTGACAATGTCATCGGTATCGCCCATAGCGGCGTTTGTGGCGGGAATCGTTTCCTTTCTTTCGCCCTGCGTATTGCCCCTGGTGCCGGGCTACGTGTCGCTGATTTCCGGGGTGGGGGTGGAAGAGCTGCGCCTGGGCAGCAAAGGCTTGATGCCCAAGGTGATGCGCAGTTCCCTGATGTTCATCCTGGGCTTCAGCATCGTGTTCATCGCGCTGGGGGCGGTGGCCACGGAAGTGGGCCAGCTGATGATGCGCTACAAGGCGCTGCTGGCGGAGATTGCCGGGGTGGTCATTATTTTGTTTGGGCTGCACCTGACCGGCGTTCTGAAGATTCGGGCATTGCTGGCGGACAAGCGCATGCACCAGGTGAAGGGCGGCAGCAGCCCCTGGGGCGCGTTCGTGATTGGCTTCGCCTTCGCTTTTGGCTGGACGCCGTGCGTGGGACCGATCCTGGCGGTGATCCTGGGCCTGGCGGCAGCACAAAATTCGGTAATCAAGGGAGTGGCACTGCTGGCCATTTACTCCATGGGGCTGGCGGTACCGTTCCTGCTGACGTCGCTGGGCGTGGAAAGGTTTCTTAAGTTCTATGGGCGCTTCCGGCAGCACCTGCACACGGTGGAGGTGGCCAGCGGAGTGCTGCTGATCGCGCTGGGCGCGCTGCTGGTAATGAACCGGTTCACTATTCTTTCCGGATATCTGTCGTTCTTGAACCGGTTCTCGCTGTAAACCCCAACAGGTAACTGGCGCAACGAAATAAGGGAAAGGGAATCATGCCGGAGTGGAATCAGAGCAGCGAGAATCAGGAGACGAGCGGGGCGCAACCGCCGGAAGTGCCGGCGAGCCCGGAAATTCCGACGATGCCGGAAGGGCCGGGCGGGGAGCACAGGTCAAGCCGGCGGCAGAACCTGATGGTTGTGGCAGTGGTCATCGCGGCGGTAGCGGCGATGCTGATCGGCGGCGAGTACCTGGTTCGCAAGGGCGAGCGCTCAGGAACGATTACCGCCGGCGGGCCCAAGCCGGGCAGCGCGGCGCCGGACTTCGCGCTGGAATCGCTGGATGGCAAGACCGTGCACCTTTCCGATTTTAAAGGTAAGGCGGTGCTGCTGAACTTCTGGGCCACGTGGTGCACGCCGTGCCGGCTGGAGATGCCGTGGTTTGTCGAGCTGCAGAAGCAGTACGGGCCGGAGGGGCTGGAGGTGGTGGGCGTAGCGATGGATGATGCCAGTAAGGATAAAATCGCGCAGTTTGCGAAAGAAATGGGCGTGAATTATCCGGTGCTGCTGGGCAAGGAATCGGTGGGCGACGAGTATGGCGGGTTGGCGTACCTGCCGACCAGCTTCTACATCGATCGCGACGGAAAAGTGGTGGAACGAGTGTTCGGCCTGCGCAGCCGCAGCGACATCGAAGACTGGATCAAAGAAGCGCTGAGCCGGGGAAGCAACGTGGCGCAAAGATAAGCAGTCAGCCGTCAGCATTCAGCTCAGTGGATCGGCAAGCTGTTCC
>DATGIY010000529.1:0-3326 GCA_035295475.1 Terriglobales bacterium | reverse complement strand
TCAAACCAATGACCAGATGCTTTTCATCAATGGCAACTTCGGCGTTAGCAACCAGACTCTAGGCAGCTGTTCTTGCGCCTTCAATCCCTCCAGCTCCGATTCGGGCAGGAGCTGCGCCTGCACCGCCATTGGCAATCAGTGCAATGCCAATGATCCTGTTCATGATCCCGATTGGGGTCTGCAGTATTCAGCCGGCGCTACCGGCATCGGCGGCGGAACCGGCCCACTGGGCAGCAGCGCCTGGGCGGCATGGACTCGCGATCAGGAAATCATGCAAGGGAAAATCGGACATGCCATGATTTTGAATTTCCCCTGCAGCAACGGTAATGCCGTCTTTCCCGCAGAGAATTTTCCTGGCGGAGCGTGCGGTACCCCGAACTATTCAGGACCCACTCCCGCGCCGCCGGTCGGGGCGTTGTTTTTCTGTGATTACACTCCGGCGCAGATCGCAAACATGAACGTTACTCCCGTGCAGAAGACATTACTAAGCGCGCTCTGTACCTACGGCGCCTACACCGACGTCTTCGGGGGCAGCAATGGCATGTTTCTTTCTACGGAAGGGCACGAAAGCGCAGCCGCCTGGAAGTACGCTGGGCTCACGGACCCGATTTTCGATTACTTGAACCATAATGCGGGCATTAATTGCAGCGCCAACTACAACACCTGCGTGGCTTACGTATGGGCGAACATTCCTCTCCTCCCCGGGCCAGGCACGCGCGACTCTAGTGGCCGCTCCTGTTCGGTGGCACCGGGTTGCGATTTCACAGGACACATCCACATGGCGGATAGTTGCGTTGCTCGGGGACTTGCCGGCCAACCGGGAGGTTGCAACTAACACAGTAATAACAGGCGGCCGACTGTCGGCGACGACAGCGGCCGCTTTTTGCTTGATTGCCCGCTTATCCGGGTAACTTCCCGCTCCACAGCTGGCTGCTAATTATGCTGGGCAAGCCCAATGGTCACCCGCCGTTTGCCAGAAGGGCGGAGAGGAATCGACTCAACTTCTCGAATTTCGAGCCTTGTCCTGTCGCCGAAAGCTTTAGTGCACTCTGTTTCTAACAAAGACCTGCTCTTTTCCGACAACGGCCGGTTCAACACAACCGAGAACACGATGTGGGCCAGTGATTTCTGTTCCACTTGGAACTGGGAGATCTCTGGAACGTCTTTCGCGACGTGTGGAAAGAAAATGCCTGGCACGATGCGCCCATCCTCCGCGCGCAATACGTCCGTGATCCGGCCTTCAATAGCTCCGATGCGGGGCAGGCCGCGCCCGCACACACAGGGGTGTGGGTCGCAGATGCCTACGTCCCCGATTTCATAGCGAATGAAGGGCATGCCCCAGTTATGGAGGTCGGTGACAAGAAATTCCGAGGGACCCAGCGATGCGGGCTGCTTCGTCTCCAGCAGGATATTTTCGGCATTCACGTGCAACCCCTGGTGTTGCTCGCACTCGGCGGCAATGGACATGAACTCACGGCAGCCGTAGGTGTTGAACAAAGGCACACCCAGGATATCTTGTGTCATGTTCCGAAGCTCGTCATAGACTGGTTCCGCAGCCGCCAGCACGGCACGCAATCCCTGCAGGCGTGCTTCGTGTCTCCGCGCGTAGGCGAGAAACTGCTCCAGGCTGGTGACATAGCCCAGGATGAAGCGCGGGCGGAACGCCTTTGCCTGAAGCCACACCTGATCCCAGAACCACTCCGTCTGAGCAAATGTGTTGATAACCAGCTCGCGCCGGATCTTGTGGAATAAGTCCAGCTTTTTTCTGCGCCAAAATGTCTGCTTCCCCACGGGCGCGCCCCACAGATATAGGGTCCTCTCACCCAGGTCGCAGCCACTCCACCCATAGGCCCGCTGGGTAGCGGCGGTGCGCCAGTCGTAGCTTTCAAACGTGATAAAGAACCGCGTTGGCACACCAGATGACCCACCCGTCGCGTCCGGCACAAGCGCCCCGCGGTACTCCGTGGAACATAACTCCTGGCGGAAGCGATCGACTTCCTGGCGGGTGAGGGGCGGCAAGCGGCTGAAGTCTTCCCAGCTTCGGACGTCGTCGAAGGATATCCCCGCTTCTGAGTACTTCTGGCGATAGTAGGGAACGGTCGTAAATGCGTGCCGCAGCAATTTCTGTAGCTCCCGCCACTGAAACTCGCGCAGCCGTTCAGGTGGCCACCATTGGCTCTGCTCCAGAAATGCCCGGTGCCGGCTGTACTGCCGGCGGCGGACGGTGTTGTGCAGCGGAATTAACAGCCTGTTCAGAACCCTGCTGTAAACGCCCAAGTGGCTCCACTCCAGATAGATCTTGTTACTGCCTGCGCGCTGCTACTTGCAGGCCGCCACCCCCTTATACCTGGGTAAGCCCGCCTGACGTACGGCTACGCACGGATCGAGTATGTGCAGATGCCCGCGCAAGCCTGGCATATTGAACACGGGCAAATTGCATTGTCCTCCTCCTGTGCCTGCTATTGCACCATCGCCAAAGCACTGAAGTCCATTGCCGCTTTGGGTACTTAGAAACTTGAAGGCTGGGGGTGGCTTGATTCCTGCATCGAAGTACGCCTCGCCCTTTTCTGAGCGAGACACATAAAACCCGCCCCGGTAGTCTCCGCCGGTGTCCGATACGTATCCGCCATAGGTCTGCAGAGCCGTGCAGAAAGGCTTCTGCCATGCAGGCAGCGCCTTGCAGTTGTAATCGTTGTCGATCCAGAGCAGGGAGCCGGTGTGGGGACGGTAGGGACTGACGTCAATCGGAGCGCATTTGCCTAGTGGGCAGTCGCCATCCTGACGGCAGCTTTGGTAAGCCTTCAACCCACCCTGGCACTTCCGGGTGCTGCACAATTGCGTATTCTGCTGCGCTGGAAAAACCGGATCTCCCACAACGCACCCGGTATTCAAAATCAGGCCATGATCAATCTGGCCTTCGACGATTTCCTTCTGCCGGACGATGCCCAATGCTTCCGGCCATCCCGCAGACGCCCAGGCGTTCGGACCATGTCCTAAGCCTCGATCATGAACATCCCCCGGATAGCCCATACCGCAGTAATACATTCTTAACTGGCAACCCGGATGTTTAACAGCATCGTCCGCCTGCGCTTTGCTGTGCGCCGTGCACGCTGGCAAGCGGGTGTCGGGCCCATGGTTATAGTAGTAGAAGCCGATCAGCCGTCCGCCGGGTGTTTTATCTATGTCTTTGCTCAAATCCCAGAGCAGCAGGTCCTGATCGTCCTTCGTCCCATCGAACCAGGCTTGGTTCGTAAGATGGAAATACTTGCCTTCTGGATTTCGCCTGGCGTCCAGCGGATGCAAGTGAACGAACCGACCTTGCGAAT
>DATGIY010000528.1:0-4178 GCA_035295475.1 Terriglobales bacterium | reverse complement strand
ACCCTTATAAGAACAAGGGCGTGCGCTACGTAGGCGAGCGCTTGAAGAAGAAGGTAGGCAAGACGGGAGCGAAATGACGCCGTTTAGCGGGCGTGGGCGAGTCGCCAAAGGCGACAAGCGTGAGCCCGCTGGCGTCATCCTGAGCGAAGCGAAGTATCGCTAGATTGAGTAATTTGGTAATCGGGTAATTGAGTAATTTGCTTAGGGCATCGGTGCAATTGCAAATTACGAAATTACAAATCTTGAACACGGCCGAGGAACTCCACGGTGAGACCGGCTGCCCGGCATGGAAACCCGGGAAAAAGAGGATCGCAGCAATGTTGACGCAGGTATCGAAGAACGCAATCCGGCAGAGAGTTCATAACCGCATTCGAAAAGGTCTGATGGGCACTCCGCAGCGGCCAAGGCTGAACGTCTATCGCTCACTGAACCACATTTATGTGCAGCTGGTGGACGATCTCGCCGGCAAGACGCTGGTTTTCGCCAGCTCCGCCGAAGGCAAGAAAGGCGAGCGCAAGACCGGCGGCAATGTGGCTGCCGCGAAAGATGTAGGCAAAAAGGTCGCCCAGCGGGCGCAGGAAAAGGGTATCAAGCAGGTGGTTTTTGACCGCGGCGGATACCTTTACCACGGGCGCATCAAGGCGCTGGCGGATGCCGCCCGCGAAGCGGGGCTGCAGTTTTGAGCGCGCGGGCGAAGCACCCGCGACAGACAGGTAATTGTGAAGCGAGTCCAGAATGCCAACAGTGATTAAGAAGCTCGATCCAGGACAGTTTCAGCTGAAGGACCAGGTGGTCTCCATCAACCGCGTCACCAAGGTAGTGAAGGGTGGCAAGAATCTCTCCTTCGCCGCGCTGGTGGTGGTGGGCGATCCCACCGCGGCGGTCGTGGGCTATGGCTCCGGCAAGGCCAAAGAGGTTCCGCAAGCCATCCGCAAAGGAATTGAGGCCGCTAAGAAGAACCTGATGCAGGTCAACCTGCGGCAGACTACCATTCCCCACAGCGTGCTGGGGCGCTTCGGGTCCGGCATGGTGCTGCTCAAGCCCGCCCCGGAGGGCACGGGCGTGATCGCTGGCGGCGCGGTGCGCGCGGTGATGACTTCGGCTGGGGTGCAGAACGTGCTCACAAAGTCTATCGGCACCACCAATCCGCATAATGTCGTCAAGGCCACTTTCGATGCTTTGCGCAAGCTGAAGAGCCGGGACGCGGTGGCGGCCCTGCGCGGCAAGGCAGTGGAGGAACTGTAGATCATGACGGCGGACAAGAAGAAAGCGGCGGGCAAGATGCAGCTCAAATGGGTGCGGTCGGCCATCTGCGCGCCCGAGAAGCACAAGAAAGTGGTGCGCGGGCTGGGATTTACCCGCTTGAACCAGGTGATCGAGCGGGAAGACACGCCCGCCATCCGCGGCATGGTGGCCAAGGTGCCGCATTTGGTCAAGGTATTGGAATAACGAAGGCTGAGAGAATTTTATGGCAACCAATCTTTCCACCGTCAAGGCGCCGCGCAAGGCCAGCGAGAAACGCAAGCGCGTGGGCCGCGGCATGGGCTCAGGCATGGGCAAGACCGCCACGCGGGGCAATAAAGGTCAGCGCTCGCGTTCGGGATCGCGCCTGATGCGCGGCTTTGAAGGCGGCCAGATGCCTTTGCACCGGCGCCTGCCCAAGCGCGGCTTCACCAATATTTTCCGCGAGGAATACGCGGTAGTGAACCTGGAGCGGCTGGCCGGCCTGGGCGAGAGCACCATTACCCCGGAAGTGCTGGCCAAAGCCGGAATCGTCAAGAAATCGGCGCAGCGAATCAAAATTCTGGGCGAGGGTGAGCTGAGGTCGGCGCTCACCGTGCACGCTCACAAGTTTTCCAAGTCGGCGCAGGAAAAAATCGCCAAGGCCGGCGGGAAGGTAGAGGTCCTTCAGTAAATGCTTGAGAAGTTTGCCAACGTATTCCGGATTCCGGACCTGCGCAAGCGGATCCTCTTCACCCTGGCGCTGCTGGCGGTCTACCGGCTGGGCGGGCACATTCCCACCCCCGGCATCAATGCCGATCTGCTGCAGCAATTCTTCCAGCAGAACCAGGGCACGTTCCTGGGCTTTGTGGACCTGTTCAGTGGCGGGCAGCTGCGCCGCCTGACCGTGTTCGCCCTGGGCATCATGCCCTACATCACCGCCTCCATTATTCTGCAGTTGCTGACCGTGGTCTACGAGCCGCTGGCCAAGCTGCAGAAGGAAGGCGAACTGGGGCGCAAGAAGATCACGCAGTGGACCCGCTACATGACTCTGGGCCTGAGCGCGGTGCAGTCGCTGGGCATCGCCATCACCCTGGAGCGCTCGACGGTTTCGGGCGGCACGGCCTTCGTGAACAATCCCGGCATCGGCTTCGTGTTGATGACCATGCTCACCCTGACCGCGGGCAGCGTCTTCGTGATGTAGCTCGGCGAGCAGATTTCCGAACGCGGTATCGGCAACGGCATGTCGATCCTGATTTTTGCCGGCATCGTGGTTGGTCTGCCCCGTGGGGTAGTGGACCTGATCGACAAGGCGCGCACCGACGCCTGGGGCACGTTTACCGCCCCCGCCATGGTTCTGCTGGTGGCCATGATGCTAGCGGTGGTGGCCTTCATCGTCTTCGTGGAGCGCGCCGAGCGCCGCATCCCGGTGCAGTATGCCAAGCGGGTCGTCGGCCGCAAGATCATGGGCGGGCAATCGACTCACCTGCCGTTGCGCGTCAACGCCGGCGGGGTTATGCCCGTGATTTTTGCTTCCTCCATCCTGACCCTGCCGCAGACGGCTGGTTTCGCGTTTCGCGACAATCGCTACTTTGGCGGGCTGATCCGCGCCTTAGGCTGGGGCGAGCCGCTTTACACCGTGCTGTATGCCGTGGGCATCATTTTCTTCGCCTACTTTTACGTGTCCATTGTCTTCAACCCCAACGAGGTTGCCGACAACATGCGAAAGTACGGCGGATTTATTCCCGGCATCCGGCCGGGGCGCCGGACGGCCGATTACATCAACGAAAGCCTCACCCGCATCACCCTCGTAGGCGGCTTGTACCTGATCATTATTTCTTTCTTGCCGGAGTGGATGATTGCCGGCATTCACCTGAACCACTTGCCGGGGGCACTGGGGGCATTCTTTGAACGTTTGCCCACCTGGGTGACCAATGGCTTGGGTGTGACCTTTTACTTTGGCGGCACTTCGCTGCTGATCGTAGTAGGCGTGGCCATGGACACGGTGACGCAAATTGAGGCGCAACTGGTGATGCGTCACTATGAAGGTTTCAGTCCGCGCAGCCGCATCCGCGGCCGGCGCACCTGGGCCTGAGGAATTGGGTAATTGGGCAATTTTGCAATTGTGTAATTGAGAAAATGCGGGACGTACCTCGACCCGATTATCCGATTGCACAATCAGCTGATGGTATGGGCCTTCGCGACTAACTTCCCGGCCGCCAGGCAAGGCGGCCGCAAACAAGGTACGAACCACGTCGATGGCGGACGCAACGGTGCGTAATGTAGGCCCGATCATCCTGCTTGGTCCGCCAGGCGCGGGCAAGGGTACGCAGGCTAAGCGGCTGGCTAAGCGTTACGACATTCCGCAGATCTCGACCGGCGATATCCTGCGCGATAACGTCGCTCGCGGCACGGAACTAGGACGCAAAGCCAAGGAGATGATGGCCCGCGGCGAGTTGGTCCCGGATGATCTGGTAAACGAGATGGTGGGCGACCGCCTGGTGCAGGCCGATTGCGGACGCGGGTTCATTCTGGATGGGTTCCCGCGCACGCCGGTGCAGGCCCAGTGGCTGGACCGTTTCCTGGCCGGTACGACCTTTGACAATCAGAAACCGTGCGACCCGCCGGTTGTGGTGCAGTTTAATGTCGATTACAATAGCCTTTTGCACCGGCTCACGGGACGTCGCTCTTGCCCCACCTGCGGTCGCATCTACAACATCCACACGCAACCCCCTCGGGTGCCGGAAGTTTGCGACTTTGACGGTTCCAAGCTGGTCGTACGCAACGACGATCGCGAGGAAGTGATCGCAGAGCGGTTCAAGGCTTATGATCGGCAAACCCGGCCGCTGGCGGCCTACTATCGCCGCCGGGGACGGTTGGTGCAGATCAACGGCGACAAGGATGTGGAGGACGTCACCCAGCAGGTGATCGAGGCAATTGAACGTTTGCGCAGCGCC
>DATGIY010000527.1:0-6478 GCA_035295475.1 Terriglobales bacterium | reverse complement strand
AAAGCGCTGGAAGATGACTATACCCGGGCCCCGATTACGCCTCAGGAACGGATGATGCTCGACTACGTGGTCAAGCTGACCAAGGATGCCACGCAAGTGCGCCGCGCCGATCATGACAAGTTGCGGCAGGCTGGGTTCGATGACAAAGGCATCCTGCAGATTACCTTGATCGCGGCCTGGTTCAACTACATCAATCGCGTGGCTGATGCGCTGGGGGTGGGACGGGAAGGCTAGCAATGGGCAGAGATCCTGCCGGCTCGCATCTTCACCAGAACCACGGGCATCCAAGAAAAACATGGCACGACCTACGGTTCTGATGGCCGAACCCGAACCGGAGCAGGCACTCTCCGCCCGCAAGCTGGTGCTGGAAACCGCCAAGTTCAACGTCATTACCGCCCACTCGGCGGCGGAAGCCATGGAATTGTGCCAGCAGTTCCCTAAGGTCAGCGCCCTGGTCGTGCATGGCAGTCTTCCCGGCGACTGCGTACAGTTAGTAAAGAAATTTAAAGGCGGCGATCCCAGCAGGGAAGCCATTCTGCTTGCGCCTTCGGTTACATCGTCTTGTGACGGCGTGGATCATCGCGTTTCCAGCCACAATCCAGAAGAGCTTCTCGGCTTGTTGCGCGAGCTCTTCGGCGATCCGCGCAAGATCGATCGGCGCTAAACCCCGCCCCTTTCCACCCTGGACAATTCCCTGCTCCGGCTGATACAAAATCTGTGGCGATGGAGTTCGCCATCAACCGCCCGGCTCATCCGCCCGGCTGATAACTCCTACCAGATCGAGCCAGGAGAACTCCATCGTGCAAGCTTTTGTCTGGATATCCCTGGGCGCCGTAGCCGGCGCCAATTTGCGCTACCTGCTTAGCACCCTGCTGGCCCGCGTAACTACTGAATTTCCCCTGGGCACGCTGGCGATCAACGTCACCGGCAGCTTTCTGCTGGGCTTCTTCATGGCCTGGACGACGGAGCGGGTGCTGGCCGACCCGCGCTGGCGCCTGCTGATCGCCGTGGGCTTCTGCGGCGGCTACACCACGTTTTCCAGTTACGCTTTCGAAACCATGGCTTACTTCGAGCAGGGGCAATGGCCGCTGCTCTGGGCCAACATTCTGGGCAACAATCTGCTGTCGCTGGCGGGCGCGCTGGGCGGCATCGCCCTGGCTCGGGTGCTGTAAAATGCCATCGCGCATGGCCGTGCAAGTCACCATTTACCTGAACGAAGCCGACCAGTGGCATCACCGGCCACTGCACGTCGAGGTTCTCAACTATTTGCGCCAGGAAAACGTGGCCGGCGCTACTGCCCTGCACGCGGTGGCCGGCTTCACCGGGCGCCAGCGCCTGCAAACCACGCACCTGGTGGACGCCGGCGGCAAACTGCCGGTGGTGATCACCTTCATCGACACCGACGAGCACGTGAAGCGCGTGCTGCCCAAGCTGCGCGAAATGGCGGCCCATCGGCTGATCGTGCGCGAAAACGTGGTGATCGAGCAAGGCAGCCTGGATTGATCCCGCCATGAGCAGCCCTCCTCTCGACATCCTGGCTATTGCCGCCCACCGCGATGATGTGGAGCAGACCTGCGGCGGCACTCTGCTCAAGATGGCGCAGCGCGGCCAACGCACCGGCATCCTCGACCTGACCCAGGGCGAGATGGGCACGCGCGGCAGCGCCGAGGAGCGGGCGGCGGAAGCGGCAGCGGCGGCGCGCATCCTGCAGGTCTGCTGGCGGCTGGCGCTCGATATCCCTGATGGCCGGGTGGAAAACACCTGGCTGAACCGGTTGAAGGTGGCGCACGTAATACGGGAGCAACGCCCGCGTGTGGTCGTAATTCCCTACTGGCAAGGACGCCACCCCGATCACTACACGGCATCGGTGCTGGGATACGAAGCCTGCTTCCTGGCAGGGCTGGCAAAGCTGGGAAAGACAGCAGTCAGCATTCAGCAATCAGCATTGAGCCAGTACGAGCAAGCGGCTTTAGACGCGGTGGCGGAATTTCCCCCACATCGCCCATTCAAAATTGTTTACGCCACGCTCTACTACGATATCCGCCCGACATTTGTCGTAGACATTACCGAACAATTCGAAGCGCGGCTCGAATCCATTTACGCCTACAAATCGCAATTTACCGACCAGGCCGCGGGCGCCGGCGACTTCCCTGCTCACCGCGAAATCCGCGAGCGCGTAGCCACCATGGCCGGCTTCTACGGCCTGCTCGCGGGCGTGAAATACGCCGAGCCCTTTCTGCAGAAAGAAGTGGGGCTGGTGGACGACTTGCTGGCCATACCCGTGAAATCCATCTGAGGCAAAGTAAACGATCGTGTAGGAATTCTCCTATCCGAACCAATTGGCGCACTCGAACTTCCGCTTTCAAAAATCTAGGAGATCTCCCGCCGCATAAATGCCGCGAACGCGTGTAGAGATCCGGCGCTACTGCCTCCAGGCCACGGCCACGCCGTCACGCAACGGAATGATGGTGGTCATGAACTCGGGCGAAGCATAGAGCAGGCGATTGAATTCCAGAATGGCTTTGGTGTCCGCGTCGGCCTTATCGGCCGGCTGGCCCACTTTGCCGCTCCACAGCACGTTGTCGGTAACGAACAGGCCGCCCGGGCGCACGTGTTTAGCTGCCACGCGAAAGGCACGCGGATAGTCTTCTTTGTCCACGTCGTTGAAGACGATGTCGAATGCGTCTTTCTGCTCGGAAAGAATTTCCAATGCGTCGCCCACCTTGATGGTCACCCGGTCCAGCACGCCGGCGCGTTCCAGGTTGCGTTGCGCCTCGTCGGCATTCTTACGGCTGCCATCGGTATAGATGACGCGCCCACCTTCGCCCACGGCGCGCGCCCACCAGATGGTGGAGTAGCCGATGGCCGATCCCATCTCGAACACCGTGCGCGCCTTGATCATCCCCGCCAGCTGATAGAGCAGCCGGCCCACGGCCGGACCCACGATCGGAATGCTGCGCCCCGCTGCTTCGGCCTCCATATCGCGCAAGGTCTCGTCGCGCTCGGGCAGAATGGAATACATGTAGTCTTCGACGGCACCATGGGTGATTCCGCCCATACGCCAGTAAGCGCGAACATCCATCTGATTTGGCAAGGTGTGTGGTCCCTCCGGGACTCGTGATCCTGATTCGCAAGCTCCAGCGCCTGCAATAAATGGGTACCGCTGCACGCGAGATCCTTCACGCCTGAAGGCGTTCAGGATGACGCCGATCAATCGTCAATCGTAAATCTTCAATCTCCAATCACAACGTCTGTCCCGGCTTCATCTCCACAATTTCGACGTCTTTAACCAGCTGCTTAAACTGCGCCACAGTGCCGGTCAAGAGCGGGAACGTTCCGAAGTGCATGGGAACCACCGCCTTGGGCTTGAGCAGCTTGCAGGCGTAGGCGGCCTCGCGCGGCGACATCACATAGTGGTCGCCAATAGGCAACAAGGCGATGTCGGGGGCATACAGCTCGCGAATAATCTGCATATCGCCGAAGACCGCGGTATCGCCGGCATGGTAGATCTTCAGCCCGTTGGGGAATTCCACCACAAAGCCGCAAGCCTCCCCACCATAGAT
The DNA here is from genome assembly GCA_035295475.1 of Terriglobales bacterium. Lineage (GTDB taxonomy): Bacteria > Acidobacteriota > Terriglobia > Terriglobales > Acidobacteriaceae > JAICWP01. The sequence goes on along the minus strand of DATGIY010000527.1, from coordinate 2,915 downwards.
GATCTGGTCGCCATCCTGAATGCCGCAGGAGTGGTCGGCATGCACCATGGTGACGCGGATATCGCCCACGGTCTGAGTGCCGCCTTTGTTCATGGGCGAAGTTTTCTTAGCACCCTTTTTCTCCAGCCAGCCGCACAGTTCAAAAATGCCGACCACGCTCGGGTTGTGCTGCTTTGCCAGTTCCACCGCATCCGCGATGTGGTCGAAATGCCCGTGGGTGCAGAGCATGAGATCCAACTTCTTGAGCTTCTTCTCCCCTTCCGGGCAGACCGGATTGCCCATAACCCAGGGATCGATTACGACAGTCTTACCGCCAGGAGCTTCCATGCGAAACGTGGCATGCCCCAGCCAGGTCAGCTTCACGCCCTTCAAATCCATGATTCCTCACTTTGCTTTTTCTTGGGACTGGCTCCAGCCGCGATAACCGCCGGCCAGGGAAATCACCTGCTTGAAACCCATTTTCTTCAGCATCCAGGCGGACAAGGCGGAACGGCTGCCCCCGCCGCAATAGAGCACAATCTTCTTGTCCTTGTCGGTGGTCACCCGGTCAATGTCGTGCTCCAGCATGCCGCGCGAGATGTGCACCGCGCCCGGAATCATGCCCTTGACGGCATCGTCCTTTTCGCGCACGTCGATGAGCACGAAGTCTTCCTGCCGGCTCTGCAGCCGGCGCAGATCCTCGGCCCCGATCTCCTGAACCTCCTTCTCGGCCTCGTTAACCAGTTCTTTGAACTCGGGCAGGGGCATGAGCATCTCCACAAGGAAATCGAAAGTTAGCATTTTATCGTTTATGCTAGGCGCGTGTCAGAACTCGAAATTTTGATCTCCCGCGAGCAGATCGCGCAGCGGGTCAGCGAAATGGCGGCGCAAATTACTCATGACTTTGCCGGGCAGAGCGTCATTTTTGTGGGGGTGCTCAAGGGCGCGGCCATTTTTCTCAGTGACCTGGCGCGGCAAGTGCCGCTCGATTCCACCTTCGACTTCATCGGCGTATGCAGCTACGGGCAGCAATCGAATGCCGCGGCCGGCGCCGGAAACGGGGGCTGGGACTCGACCGGCGAGGTGCGCCTCACCAAGGACGTGGAGCAGTCCATGGCCGGCAAGAACGTGCTGCTGGTGGAGGACATTCTCGACACCGGCTTGACGCTGACCTACATCAAAAAGATTCTGCTCAATCATCAGCCCAAGACCCTGCGCATTGTGGCCCTGCTGGATAAACCTTCGCGGCGCAAGAAACCGATGCAGGGGGATTATGTGGGCTTCACCATCCCCGACAAATTCGTCGTCGGCTATGGCATGGATTACGCCGAGCGCTTTCGTAACCTGCCCGACATCTGCGTTCTTCCCCCCGGCATGCTAAGCTCAGGAAAATAGCCTTTTCAGCTGCTTTCATGCACCCGTTCATCAAATGGACCCTGGTGGTCCTGACCCCTTTCGCTCTTTGGATCCTACTTTCGGCGGTGCGTTCCGGACATCTGCGGCCGCTCTACGAGAAACACGTGCGGCAGACGCGCCGGGAACGCATCTTCCTGGCCTCGCTCTCTTTCTTCCTGGGGTTTGCCGCGGTGCGCCTGCTCACGCATGCCATTCGCGATGGTTTCTACCATGATCTCTCCGTTCACGGACGGCATATTCATCACCTGGTGTGGGGAATCCTGCTCCTGTTATTGGTGGGTTACAGCTGGCTGCTGCAGGTGGGAACCGGCCAGGGCGGCTACACCTGGCTCGGGCGTCTGACCGCGATTTTGTACGGCCTGGGAGCGGCGCTCACCCTCGACGAGTATGCCCTCTGGCTGAATTTGCGCGACGTTTACTGGCAGCGCGAAGGCCGGGCCAGTATCCATGCCGTGATCTTCTTCGGCGGGCTGCTATCTGTGGGCATCTGGGGCGGGCCGTTTCTGCGCGCTCTGACCCGCGATGCCGTGCGCCTGCTGCGTGGCCGGGCGCGGCAGGTCGCGGCGGGAAGATAAGCCAGGCCTGAACTGAGCTTCTAGCGAGCGGTTAGTGAGGAGTATCGTCGCCCACGCCGCCCTTGGGAAGCGGCCCCTGCCCTTGCTGATCTTCTCCTGGACGGCGCAGCGTAGGCGCCCCTGGCGCGCGGGCGGCCGGCTGTTGCTGGGGCTGCTGTTGGGCCACGGTGGACTGTTTGATATCGACCTGCTTCTGCGTATCGACCATTTTGGTGCCATCCACCTTCATAGTCTCCACGCGCACAACCTCGTCGCCAATGAAACGCACAAACTCCACTTCCTGAGGCGGCTGCCCGTAAATCCATTCTTCGTAGGCCACACTGCCCTCGTGTTCGCGCGTCTTTTGCGGCGGTCGACCCTTGGCGTAGGTGACCATTTCCCGGTTCATGCCTACGAGCACTTTGTGGTCCTTGATAGCGTCGCGCACTTTGGGGGGCAGGGTGGCCATGTAAGCTTCCGCGGCCGAGTGGGCGCTGAAATCGAGCACCGGGCCCAGCATGTCCTTCACCTGCTGCGGAGTGAGCGACGGGATGTAATGGTCAAATGCTAAGTCGACGTAAGAACCACGCGGGTTGGTATTGGGATTGGAAGGAGAAATGGGGGTCATGCCGCCCATGCCGCCCACTTCAATGCGCTGATACCACTTCTGCTTCTTGACCGGACCGCCATTGATCTCGAAGCGAATGGTATTGCCCTTGATCTGAACATTGGTGATCTGTGCCCGGTCGCCGGGCTTCACTGAAGGTCCCCAATCGGCGAGCAGTTGCTGCATTTCTTGCGGCGTAGGCGCTACCAGTTTGCCGTCTTTGAGAATCAGGCCCTTCTTGCCCATGGGGAACAACACCCGCGCGAAACACAACTCCGCGCTTAACCCACGAATTATGTCCAGACGCTGTTCCTTGGTGAGATGCTTGGCGGGTTGGGAGCTGGGATCTTTAGCCTTCG
>DATGIY010000526.1:0-5183 GCA_035295475.1 Terriglobales bacterium | reverse complement strand
CCGCAGAATGTAGGCTCCGTAGGGGACATTTTCGAACTCGAAGCCGCCATGATCATCCGTGACTTCCTGCCGGGAGCTGCCGGTAAGAGGATTTTGCAGGATGACCCGGGCATCGGCTACGCGAGCATGGCTGGGGTCGCTGACGGTGCCGGCTACAGTGCCGATTTCAATTTGGGCGTGAAGCAGCGCAGCCAGGCATACTACCGCGGCAACGCTCAGAAGATTGATTCGCTCTGGGGGAACTTTGGTTTGGCAGAATCGGTAGGGCGGACAGGACATGAATTTGGCAGGCTGCTTCTATGATTATCAGCTAAAAGTAGGAACCAGCAAGGGCGAGGGTGAGACATGATCCAGCGTGTTTGCCGAATGGTCGGCTGCCATGATATAACTAACCAGTTAGTTAATTTAGGAATACCATGGCTACCACTGCCAAAACCCACCGCCTGGGCAGCCGCGGACAGCCGGAGCAGACGCGCGCCGCTATCCTCGCGGCGGCCACTCGCGAGTTCGCCCAGGAAGGCGTGGCCGGCGCCCGCACCGACGCCATCGCACGCGCCGCCCGCGTCAACAAGGCCCTGCTCTATTACTACTTCAAGGATAAGGAGGCTCTCTACGGGGCGGTCGTGCACCACGTCTTCGGGGGACTCGCCGAGCGCATTCACGCGGCCCTGGATAGCACCCTGCCGCCGCGTGATAAGTACCTGGCCTACGTGGGCGCACACTTCGATTACATCGCCAGCAACCCGGTGCTGCCGCGCATCGCGCAGCGGGAGTGGATGAGCGCCGGGCGCAATGCCTCGCCCCATTTGCGCCGTATCGTGCAGCGCTATCTGCGGCCCATGTTCGTGAAAGTAAGCGAGGTACTCCGTCAGGGAATTGCCGCCGGCGAGTTTCGCGCCGTGGACCCCCTTCAGTTCGTGCCCAGCACCATCGCCATTGTGGTTTCGTATTTCGCCAACGCGCCGTTGCTCGCCATGATGACACCGGGCGACCCGCTCTCGCCCGAGCGCATTGCCGCCCGGCGGGCAGCGGTGCTGGACTTCGTTTCTGCGGCGCTCTTCGTTTATCCCACATCGGCCGAGAAAGGCAGGCAGCCGTGAGCCAGCGCAACCGATTCATAATCCTTCTCAGCGTGATCTTCGCCGGGGCGCTCATTTATTACCTGGCGACCACGGACCGCAACCACGGCTTGGAATTGATTGGCACGGTGGACGCCAACCAGGTGATGGTCAGTCCGCAGATCCAGGGGCGTATCGAGCGTCTGCTGGTGGACGAAGGCACACAAGTGAAGGCGGGCGACCTGATCGCCCTGCTCGATGCCAACGAGTTGCAAGCGCAAGAACGCGCTGCCGCCGCCACCATCAACAGCCTGCGCTCCAAGGTTGCTGAAACTTTGGCGACGGAAGCGGCCACCAAAGGTTCCACCGCCGGAGATGTGGCCAACGCCGAGGCCAAGCTGGAGTCCACCCGGGCACAACTGGCGCAGGCCGAAGCCAATCTGGAACAAATTCAGACCGACCACGATCGCACCGTATCTTTGGCCGCTTCCGGGGTCGCTTCACAGCAAGACAAAGATCGCGCCGACGCCCAGCTCAAGGCGCAACAGGCGGCGGTGCGGGCTCTTCGTGACCAGGTGCGGGCTGCCGAGGCTGACCTCAAGTCCGCCATTGCCCGCACTCACCAGGCCACCGCCGCCCAAAGAACGGTGGCCGCCACCCGCGCCGACATGGCCAATGCGGCCGCCATGCGCGCCCAGGCCCAGGTGCGTCTCGGCTACACCCGGGTGCTGGCGCCGGTGAGCGGCACGGTATCGGTGCGCGCGGCGCGCGAAGGCGAAGTGGTCAGCCCCGGCCAGCCCATCGTCACCATTGTGGATTTGAGCGACACCTGGGTGCAGGCGCCGGTGCCGGAAACTTATGCCGACCGCATCGCCCTGGGCGACGTCTACGACGTTCGCATGCCTAGCGGGCAGGTAGTGCGAGGCAAAGTCTTCTTCAAGGCGGTGGAAGGTGATTTCGCCACCCAGCGCGATGTCAGCCGGCGCAAGCGCGATATTAAAACCATGGTCCTGAAGCTGCGTATAGACAATCCCAGCGAGCTGTTTGTGCCCGGCATGACCGCCGACGTGCTGGTGCCGGCGTCCGTGCTGCAGGCGGGCTATCAGCAGCGCAAACAGGAGGCGGCGAAGCCGGAATCCAAGCCCGCGGCGGCGGTGGAGTAAGGGCATGGTGAACATCAAGCCAAATGGCGGCAATGGCAGCGCCGGCAAAGCCATCGAGGTGGAGCACATTGTAAAGAAGTATGGCGAGTTCACCGCCGTGGACGATATTTCCTTCGCGGTGGATGACGGCGAGACTTTCGGCCTGCTTGGTCCCAATGGAGCGGGGAAGTCTACGCTCATCCGCATGATGACTACGCTGCTGCCCATTACCTCCGGTGTAGCGCGCATTGCTGGGCACGACGTAAGCCGCAACCCCGACGCAGCGCGGCGCTCGATCGGCGTGATTCCACAGGCCCTCACTAGCGATCTTGACCTGACCGTGGAAGAGAACCTGAACATCTATGCCAAGCTCTACGATGTTCCTCCCAAAGAACGAAAGAAAAACGTGGATGACCTGCTGGAGCTGGTGGATCTCTCCAAATGGCGGGAGGCGCAGACCAAGACTCTTTCGGGAGGAATGCGCCGGCGCCTGGAAATCGCTCGCGGCCTGGTGCACAGTCCCAAGATTTTCTTCCTCGATGAGCCCACCACCGGCCTGGACCCGGTGTCGCGCGTAGCCGTTTGGGAGATGCTGGGCAACATCAAGGCCACTCGCCAGCTCACCATCCTGATTACCACGCACTACATGGATGAGGCCGACCGCCTTTGCGACCGCATTGCCATCGTGGATCACGGCAAACTCGTGGCCCTGGACACTCCCAAAGCGCTGAAGGCCAGCGTGCCTGGCAATAACGTGATTGAAGCTCAATTCGATAAGCCTCCAGCGGATTGGGAACAGCAGTTGCACGGCCTCTCTGAGGTCACCTCGGTACAAGCTGAAGGCGGCAACATGTTCCGCGTGCTGACCGGCAATGGCTCCCGCACTACCACGGAACTGGTGGAGCTGGCGGTGAAGTCGGGAGTGGAGGTGCGCAGTCTGACGGTACAAAACACAACGCTGGACGACGTTTTCGTCCACTACACAGGCCGGCAATTGCGCGACGAAACTGTGAAGGCTTACGGCTTCGTTATGCCGGAAAGGCCGGGGTTGCGTCCATGAATCGAACTTTTGCCATCATCGAACGCGAATTGCGCAAATTCGTGCGCTCGCCCGCCCTCATGCTGGTGTCGATGGTCTTTCCTTTGATCCAGCTGATCGTCCTGGGGAATGCTTTTGGCGGCAAGATACGCGACGCGCGGCTGGGCGTGGTGGACCAGGACCATGGCACGCAGTCTTTGAAGGTGCGTGAGGCTTTTGATGCCATACGCGCTAACATGCGGACCTTTGTGCCCGTCTATTACGAGAGCGAAAAGCAGGCGGTGCAGGATGTGCGCGACGGCAAACTGCAGGGCGCGGTCATTATCCCGCCGGAGTATTCCCGCCGCGTTTACGAGCAGAATCATCCGCGCATTGCGCTGGTCGTGGACAACAGCGACAACTTCATGAGTTCGGCGCTGGAGCAGAGCTTCACCGAGCTCACCAACTCCCTCAACCAGCCGGAGATTGAGCCGCGCATCATCCAGCAGAATGTGCTCGACATCGTGGAGCTGTACCCCTACATCGAGTACATGAAGTATCTGCTGCCGGGCGCCATTACCCTGGCTATGTTCGTCTCCGTCATGATCGGCGGAGGCATGCTCTACATTGACGACAAAGCCCGCGGTGTGCATGAAGGCTATTTGGTTACCCCCATTACCAAGACCGAACTGGTGCTTGGCCTGAACGGGGCGGGAGCCATCAAGGCGGTGGCCGCCGGAGTGGTGATTACCGTGATCGGCTCGCTCTTGGCGGGCGTGGCTAGCATCTTTGATCCGCGAACCGTTTTGTGGTTGCTACTGCTCATCATTCTTACCTCGGTTTCTTTTAATGCCATGATGTTCCTGATGATGGTGCGGGTGGAGGATCCCCTGGTGCCGCGCGCCACTTTCGGCATTCTGAACACTCTGCTCTTCTTCCCCAGCGGCTCGATTTACCCCATTGAGGCGTTCCCCTGGTGGCTGAAGGCGATCGCCAAAGCCGATCCCTTCACTTACGCGGTGCACGGCTTTAAATCGCTCCTCCTGAAGGAGACGGGTTTCATCGCAATCTGGCAGGATCTGCTCATTCTGACCGTGTTTGGCGCGGTGATGATGGCCATTGCCATTCCGCTGTTCAAGAGGTCGCTGTAACTGACTGCTCCGTCCGTGATCGAGGAAGTAAATTCTAGGGCGGACAGCTCAGCACCGGCTTCCGATATTCCCGGGCAATTTCCCATAGAGCTGAAAAATCCGCTATGCTTTTAATGAGCAACCATGCCTGAGAGCGGTCAGCCCAACCCCGCGCCTCCTACTTACTCCTCGAAGACTCTGTTTGAGGCGCCGCCTTACGATCCAGCTAGGGAAAGACGGCGCAAGATCAAGATCGCGGTAATCGTGATTGTGGTGGCTGCCCTTGTCGCGTTCTTCTGGTTCAACCGCTACTGGCCCCAGGAACATGAGGTCAGCCAGTTCTTCTCCGATCTGCAGAAGCAGGATTACAAAGCCGCATACGGCGTCTGGATGCACGATCCCAACTGGCAACAGCACCCTGACAAGTATTCCCGATATCCCTACAACGAGTTCTACGCTGACTGGGGACCGGGCGGGCAATGGGGCCTGGTCAAGAGCTTTAAGATTCTGGGCTCAGTACATCCTAAAGGGGGGAGTGGCGTAGTGGTCGGAGTCGAAGTGAATGGACGCGCGGAGCATGCCGCGGTCTGGGTAGAAAAGTCGGATAAAACGCTCAACTTCTCTCCTTACGACGTGCAATGAAGTAACGGCAACCATCTGGCGAGTACTCCACCCTCTACCAACGCCCCCGGGGCGCTTATTCCAGCAACTTCATATTCCAATGCTGACCTTTTCCCCAACGCCCGCATATACGAGGATATGAACGCGTTTCCCACTCCACCACCCGATCTGCCGCCCCAGCCTGAACTCACGCCGCCGCAGCGCAGGAGCTTTC
>DATGIY010000525.1:0-3371 GCA_035295475.1 Terriglobales bacterium | reverse complement strand
CCTACTCCCGGATCGACCACCACCAGGTGAATGGTTTCCGAAGGAAAATAGCGGTAGGCCTGGGTGATGGTGAGGGCGCCGTCAAGAACATCAAACGCCTGGACGGAGTGAGAGATATCTACCAGCTCGGCATCGGGATTGATATTGAGGACCACGCCCTTCATCGTGCCCACGTAATGGTCCTGCAGCCCGAAATCGGTGGTGAAGGTTACAATGCGCGACACTAGTGCCCTCGCAGTCGGATTTTCGGCCGAAGAAACGGAAGTTAAACCGCCGGCCCGGTGGAGTCAAGTTACTGAGGGTTTAACTGAACTTGGGCAGCAAAACCAGATCGTCAGCCGGAACAGGTTCCACCGCGTAGCCAGCTTTGGTCCAGGCGCTAAGCCCGCCGACAATCACGTGAGCGCGGAATCCCTGCTCGATCAGCCAGTGCGCCACCCGGGCGCTGGTCGCTTCCCGTACTCAAGTGCAGTACAGATAAATAGCTTTTTCTTTCGACAAATCTCCTAGATCCGTTTTCAGCTTGTTCGGCTCCAGGCGGACGGAGCCCTGAATGCGCACTGCGCCCGGATCATAGTAGCCGTGGCTGCGGACGTCTATCAGCAGCACGTGGCTGGGATTTTCCATCAACTGGCGCGCCACTTCCTCCACGGGTACGCGCGGCACCACCTGATAGGCGCGTTGCTTCCAGTAGAGCCAGGCATAGTAGCCCACGTACACCGCCATAGCGGCAACAACTAGATATTCGGCGCCGCGGCCTACAAGGTGAAACTGCCGGACTACACTTTCGGCGAAGCCGCTGCAGGCGAAACCCAGGACAGAATAGGTCACGGTATAGAGACTGACGCCGAGGAAATCAAGACGCAGAAACTGGCCCGGACTCATGTTCATGCTGCCGGCCAGCGGGGCGGCCATGGCGTTGACGCCGGGCACAAACTTGGCAATCACGAGAGTCACGCGTCCGCGCTTATAGAACGACTCGGCGGAACGCAGAATGCAGCTCTCCGGATTGGCGCTGATGCGGCACAAATAACCCAGCAAAAACCAACCGGTACGGCGGCCGAGCACATAGAGCAGCGAGTCGCCTAGCATCATGGCCGCGACCGCGCAGGGCAAGGCCAGCGTGAGGCTCAACTTATTAAGAGCCGCCCCTACACCGGCGACAAACAGAATCAGGGCTGCGGGGACGGGCACGCCCACCGCTTCCAGGAAAACCGCCAATCCCACGACGGCATAGCCGTGCCGAGTAATCAGCAGTAGAAGGTCTCGCATGGGGAATCCGCGTCCGGGTAATATGAGGGCATCATCTCACAACCCCCGAAGGGAACGCAGGGGCGCAAATGCTATTCGTAGCGCAAAGCTTCGATAGGATTCAGGCGGGCGGCTTTCCAGGCGGGCCAGAATCCGGAAACCACCCCCACCAGAGAAAGAATAATAAAGGAGACCGTCATTACGCTGGCGGACATATGCAGAAAGATATCGCCCTCGTGATGGGCAGTTTTGTACAAGGCGCTGTACAAGGGAAGTGGCGGTATAGCATGCGTTAAAACCAGCGAGACCACAATTCCGGCTACCCCGCCCAGGAAGGTTAAAACTAAAGCTTCAAGTAGAAATTGAGTAAGAATATGCAATTGTCTGGCGCCTAATGCTTTGCGTAATCCTATTTCCCGAGTTCGTTCGGTGACTGAAACCAGCATGATGTTCATAACCCCGACCCCGCCCACGGCTAAAGTCAACGCGCCAATTATCCCCAGCACAACCTGCAACCCCAGACTGAAAGCACGAATCATGGCCTTGGTCTCGATCGTATTCCATTCCGGGGTGGCCTTATCGTCCTTGGGATTGAAATGATGGCGGCGGGCAATAACCGCGCGCACGGCCTCTAGCGTCTTCGTGTCCAGCGTAGGGTCAAGTGGCTGGAAGACGATCATGTCGGGATCGCGCTGGCTTTTCAGATCCCGATAGCAATCGAAGGGGATGAAGCCATCCTGATTGTCCGGGCCCTCATACATGGAATCCTGAATCTTCTGCTTCATCACCCCGACGACGGTGAACATCTGTCCACCGATACCGACGGACTGGCCGACGGCAGGAGCGCCCTGAAAGATTTTCTTGGCGGCATCGTAACCGAGAATGACCACCCGCCGGTGTTCCGTAAAATCGGAGCCGTCAAAATAGCGTCCGTTTTCGATTTCCAGCCGCCGCATCTGGCCATAGGGCAGCTCCACACCCCGCGTCTGAATAGAGACTACGCGGGTGCCCAGCTTATACGGGAGCTGGTCAGTGGATTCGGCGCTGACCGCGCGCACCAGGGGCACTTCGTCGCGAATAGCCTCTATATCGGCGTACTCGTACTTGACCTTCTTGCCGGCGCGCTGGCCGCCGGCCTGCATGCTGGTTTGACCGGGCCAGAGCACAATCACGTTGTTGCCCATGGAGGAAAACGCGGCCAAAACGCCCCCGCCAAGGCCCTGTCCATACGCCAGCAGGATCACGACCGAGACCAACCCCCAGGTGATGCCCATCATGGTGAGGATGGAGCGCATGCGGTTCCGCATCAGCGCTTGCCAGCCCTGCAGGATTAGTTCTCGGAGCATCATGGCCGCAGATCACCTACGTATAGGTACGCAGCGCGACAAGGCTTGGTTCCGCTACTGACATCCGCTGCGCGACTATGGACGCTCGCGCGATGCTCAATCGATTTCAATGTTTCCCGAGCCCGTACGGATCTCGACCAGGCTGCCGCCCGCGCCTGCCCGGCCGCGAACGGAGTGGCGCGACACGGTGCCAATTACGGCCACAGGATGATCGAGCGAAATCTCCCCGGAACTGGTGGAAGCGTCGAGGTCAAAAGCAGCTTGGCTGGGGAGGTGGAGCTTGATGGTGCCCGAGCCCGCGGTCAGTCTCCACTCTCCGCTGGGCGTGCCTTCGATATTTACGTCGCCGCTGCCGGTGTTAGCGTTTACCATGCCGTGCACCCCATGCAAGTCAACTTCGCCCGAACCGGTGCGCACGTGAACTTCCCCGGGCGCGGTCTGACGCAGGCCCACGTCGCCGCTGCCGGTCTCGGCGTCAAAAGCTCCGGCCACTCCATCTCCCTCAATGTTGCCGCTGCCGGCGCGGGCGCGGACATCGGAGCCAATGTCGTTCATCTGCAGGTCGCCGGAGCCAGTGTGCGCCTCCACTCGCTGAGTAATGCCAGAGATGTGCATGTCGCCAGAACCGGAGCGCACTTGCAAGGGGCCTTTGATGCCATCAATTTTCTGGTCGCCGGAGCCGGTTTGCGAGGTCAGGCTGGTGTCCTGCGGGACGATGACGTCGTAATCAATGGATACGTCGTGCCGCAATTCCGGGTCGCTGATGTAGCCAAT
>DATGIY010000524.1:0-7457 GCA_035295475.1 Terriglobales bacterium | reverse complement strand
CATCTTACCAGCGCCTTCCCATCGCGAGAGATGTACAGTCTAACGGACCAGATGCGCCGGGCCGCTGTCTCTGTCGCCAGCAACATTGCGGAAGGGCAAGCTCACTACAGCCGGCGAGAATTCATTCACTTCCTTCGGCACGCTCGAGGCTCTTTGGCTGAACTGGAAACCCAACTGTTGATATCGCAACGCTTGGACTATGTTCAGAACGAAAGGGTCGTTCCGGTCCTCAAGCGCGTCGAGGAGGTCAATCGGATCCTGAGCGGGTTGATCAACTCACTTCACCAGTCAAAAAGCGCCGCGTGAGCAATTTTCCTCGCTGCCTCTGCCTTTCAATTCCTTAACAACTCGCTACTCAGTACCCGGTACTCGGTACTCGGTACTTGCTCTACTCATAACGCAGCGCTTCCGCCGGCGCGATTCTCGCCGCTGACCACGAAGGGTAGATGGTGGCGACGAAGGAGATGACCAGCGCCACCGCCGCTACTATGACGCCATCCAGCACGGTAGGCGCGAAGGGGACGTAGTCGATGGAATACACCTCGGGGCTGAGTGAGACCAGGTGGTAGTGCCCCCCCACCCAGGAAAGCGCGTAACCCAAGATCAGCCCAATAGTCGTCCCCAGCACGCCGATCAATACCCCCTGGGTAATGAACAGACGGCGCACCTGCCGCTTGCGCGCTCCCATGGACATGAGCACGGCAATGTCGCGCGTTTTCTCCATCACCATCATGGTGAGAGAAATCAGGATATTGAGGGCGGCGACGAAGACGATGAGTCCGATGGTTATGAAGGTGACTACCTGCTCCAGTCTCAGCGCGCGGAACAGGGCTCGGTTCTGTTCCATCCAGTTGGTGGTCATGTAGCCGTGGCCTGCTGCTTTCTCCAGTTCCTGTCCCACCTGGGGAGCGCGGTAAATGTCGTCCAGCTTGAATTCGAGCACCGCCACTTCATCGCCCAGCCCAAACAGCTTCTGTGCCGCCGCCAGACTGGTCAGCGCCCAGGTGCTGTCGTAATCGTAAAAGCCGGAGCGAAAAATGCCCAACACGCGAAAATTTTGGAATTTAGGCACCAGGCCAAAGGGGGTGAGTTCGCCTTGGGGGCTGGTGACCAACACTACCGATCCCACGGTGGCGCCGAGTTGGTCAGCCATGTCTTTGCCCAGCACAATGGGCGGCATGGCCCCCACACGCTGCTGAGCCGCCTCCAGGGAGGACGGAGAGGCCGAAGCCGGCGGCGGTGCCGGCGGGGTTTCGCTCAAGGCGGAAGCCGAGCCCCATTTGATGCTCTCCAGCAGGTCGCTGACCCTGCGTTCGTCGGCGGGGACAATGCCCTTGAGAACGGCGCCCTGGGCTCGCGCGCCGCGCGAGATCAGCAGCTGCTCGTAGATCGCCGGGGCGGCGGCGATCACGTGCGGTTGTTTGACGAGCCGATCGAGGAGTTGCCGCCAGTCGGTGATGCCCTGGTTCTGCACTCGCATGAGATTCACGTGGGCGGTCGCTCCCAGCAGACGCTGCTGCAAGTCCGTCCGGAATCCGTTGGTAATCGAGAGCGCGATGATCAGCGATGCCACCCCCGCCGCCACCCCGGCTATGGAGATCCCCGTGATGACACCGATTACCGCCTGGCGCCGCTTGGCTCGCAAATAACGGCGGGCGACAAATAGCTCAAAGGACATGAGATGACTTTTGCTGTCAGCTACCAGCTGAAAAGCCGATTATAGCGAGATTGAGCGCCGAGCCATTGCCCACGCTCTACCGGGAAACCACTTCAGAACTGGCGTGCAAAGAGGCGGGGCAAAAACGCAGGCACCCGCTGGCGATAGCTGCGATACTCCTCCCCGAAACGCTGCTCCAGTTCGCGCTCTTCCAGGTAAGTCATAAGCGCGCCGGTGAGCAGGGCAAACCCAGTCAAGGCGTAAACTACCGCCAAGCCCGTTCCCACGCTCCATGCCAGCATTTCGCAAAAGTGTGCCAGATAGACTGGATGGCGAACCCGGCTGCGAATGCCGGTCGTTACCAGGCGCTGCTCGAACCTGTGTGGCTCCAGCTCATGACGCCCGCCGAGCTGTGCTCCCGTGAACCCTCGCCCGCTATGCCGGTACAGCTGGAGACCGCAGGCGAAAAGCGCAATGGCTGGAATCCAGGTCAGCGGGGTGGCGTAGAAGAGCAGGTGACGCCAGGGGTACGTGATAGCGCCTGCCACCACCCACATTCCCATCCACAGTGGCATCAGCACGCGATAGGGCGATCGCTGCCGCGCCCGCCAGTACTCCACGCGCGGGTGAATGACCAGCCAGAACAGTGGGATCGTGCCGTAAACACAGCAGGCTGCCCAGCCCACAGTCCGGAGGGCTTGCATGGAAAAGATTGTATGCTCCCCGGCTTTAATGGGCTGACCGCCGCCTATTTTGCAGAGCTCGCGGCCCGCGTCCGCAGCACGAACTTAGCTGCTCCCATATTGTCGAAGCGGTCATAGGCACGCACCACGATGATGTGCTCCTGGGTATCGCCCGGGGGCAACGGGATATTGAAGTCGTAACTTTCGGTTTTGGAATCGGAGATCTGGCCCACTGGTTCCACGTATTGCCAGTCCTTGGCGTCGATCGAATATTCCGCCCGGCTGACCGGAGAAAACCCGTCCACCGCCCGGAAGGTCACGTGCAACTCGTTGCCCAGAAGCGAACCGCGCAAATCCTGGATGGCGGGCGGCGTGGTGTCCACCTCAAACCGCGAGCTCTCCTTGGAGGTGGACAGGGCTTCGTGCGGCGAGTGAGACGGGGCATCGGACGCCACCACCTTGAGGGTGTAGCCGCCATCGGGCAATAAACTGGCGTCGAAGGAGTAGTAGCGCTCATCCAGATTCTTCTTCAGCAGCAGCCAGCGGGTATCCCCGTCGCCGCGGTAATACAGGGAATAAACCAGCTGATCATCATTGTCGTCGTGCGCGCTCCAGTGCACGGCGATGGAGTCGCGGTCGTGGATGGAAGGCGGTAGCGGCGCATTGCCCGGCGAGCTTCCTCCGCCGCTGGAATCGCCCGGCACTTTGGGTACCGGCTGGTAGCGCATGCCAACCTGTACTCCGATATCGTCAATTTCGGGCGCGACATTCTTGGGCAGATAGTTGATGAGAACGCTGTCCAGGTTCGCCGGCGTGCGGCCGTCGTGTAACACCACCTTCCACTGCATGAAGCGGGCCGGGGGAATGGTCTCCGCCCCGCCGTTGAGTAGGTCGATCTTCTGCCATGTGCTCCAATTGCGGTCGGGATTATCCACGTTGCCGCTGCGAGCGTAGAGGTCTACGGGACCGCTGGAGCGCACCTCGGCGCGTCCCCAGCGGGAAAAGATGTGGGCATCGAAGACGTCACTCTCGTAGATGCCTTCGGTCTGCGGCTGCGGGCCGAGCACGAACACCTTGCCGAAATTGCTGCTGCAGGCATAAAGGCCGCCCTGGGGCGCTTTGGCGAACGCCGTCACCTGGTTGGCGGCCGCCTTCATCAGGTCAGTGAATTCATCGGGGCCGGTAATGGCGTAGATGTGTCCTTTATTCCCCGTCCCGGCCAGCAGCCGGCCTTGATTGTCGAAAGCCAGGGCGTAAACCAGGTCGTCGCGAGAACTCCACAGCGTCAGCGGGGAACCGTCGGACGCGATGCGGTAGATCTCCGAACCGCCGGCGGTGGCAAAGCTGGGAACCGAGAGCACCGGGGTGGGGGAGGTCGGCATGGCACTGATGGTCATTCCCATCTGTGGGCCCGAGGGCAGAGGCGAGGTCGGCAACTGGATGGGCATGGCCGCGCCGGGCTGAGCGCGTTTTTCCCCGATCGCAGCGGCATAGATGTTGCCCTTACTGTCGATGGCCAGAGCGGTAATTTCCTTTTTGGGAGCGCTGTAGAGCACGAACGCCTGGCCGTCAGGGGAAATGCGGTATATCAGGCCGCTGCCGTCTGAACCGGCGATCAGGTCGCCTTTGGCATCGAGGGCGAGAACCCGGATATGCGCTTCATCGCTCTTAAAAAACAGGGAATGCTCGCCCTTATTGGTAACTTTAAAAATTTCGCCTCGATCGCCGGTCGCGACATACAGATCCCCCTGCTTATCCAAGGCGAGGTCCCAGATGTATTTAGTGCCCGGATTGAACAAGACCGAGGATGAATAGCTGCTATCCACATCTACCGTGGTTTTGGACTGAAGCGCGGCCGGCGCCTCATTGCTGGCGTTGCCTCGTTGAGCGCTTTTGCGCTCGACCTTGTACACCTTGCCATCCGGCGAAGTACCCACGTAGACGGCGTCATGCGGACCCACGACGAGGGTCTGCACCTGCAACTCCTGGGGCGCGAATATCACGCTCGCCTTTCCCTGGGGCGTTATCCGGTACACCCGCGCGGGTGAACCCGCGGCCACGTACACGTTACCCTCACTGTCCGTGTCCATACCCCAGATGTAGGTGGAGGGGGTTAGATACAGCGGACGGAAGGAGGGCGCCAGTTCCAGCGCGCCGTCGCTGATAATGGCCACACCATTGGCGGTGCCTTTCTCGAAATCATCAAAGCTCGACTGTTCCCAGGTGCGGGTCCCTTCGGCGACGACTAACGTTGCGGTTATAAGGAGAGCGGCGAGCGCGAACCATTTTGGCATCTTGCGAAAAGCCTCTAGAAACATTGGGGGAAATCTCAGAGTATCACGGCGAACTGGCACCCTGCATGGGAGCAGGCGGGAACGCCTTCCCGTAACGGAAAAGCGGTTACCAGCAGTTTCTGATCGACAGTCTTCGTTTCTGTGCTGGAAATCAAGCTTGAAATCGGCAGAAATCACTTCACGGTCAAGGCAATGATCTGAGCGCCGGAAACCTCGTAATCAAGCGGGGTGGAGGCCTCGTTTACCGAAGACTCTCCCAGCACTACCATATCCTGCGTTCCGCGCATGCCATCCATGACGTTCATGACCGAAAGCGGCAGGGTAGGCATGACCTTGTCCTGCACCATGGCCTCGGGATCGGCTTCCAGCAAGGACACGTAGAGACGGTCGTTGGCATGTTCCTTGTTGAGCAGGGCCACAATGGATCCCAGATCGAGCTGCCGGCCCATAGGAAGGCCGCTGCTGCGGATGCGGTCGAGCGTGTCACCATCGCTGACCAGAATGCGCAGCGTGCCCTTGGAAGCGGAGGTTGGCACGCGAATCGGAATGCGGCGAACGATACGCTCCCCGCGGTAGGGGCGCAGCACCGCCTCCACCATGACCTCGTCTCCGGGACGCGCCTCGGTCACATCGGTACGGGCGCTTTCCAGACGGGCGGAGCGGCGATCATTAACCAGGTCAAAGCTCAGATCTACGCCCCGGATGTTGGGTATTTCATAGGAATTGTCGAAAATGCGGCTGAAACGTTCGCCGAGGGAGAGCGCCACCAGCACTCCTGTGGGCTGGCCGCCGTCGCCGGGAGCGAACATGTCGCGCAGTTCGACGTCAGGATAGCCGTTCACCCGAATCCGTCCATCCAGGCGGTAGGTCGTATCTTCGCCGTACTCGTTAACGCCCTGCAGCGCGCTGAATACCGTAGCCATCATGGCCAGCGGCGTCAGTTTGCTGTTATCCAGCACGTCGTAATGGAACTGTTTGGGCCGGGTGACGCCGTGAATGCTAAGCGTTACCGGGATCATCTGCGGCTGCTTGCCAAAAACTCCCAGGATGCCGGTGTGGCGGTCCTGCACAAAGGCACCGACCTGCTCGGTGGTGTTGACAATCTTGAAGGCATTAGCCGGAGAGGGCAGCGTGGCCAGCACTTCCGCCTTGTCCATCGGCAGATCCACATTACCGAATTGCATCAGGGGATGGCCGCAGGCCAGCAGGTGGCTGGCGTCCAGGTAAGTGACCGTGCAGGTAGCGGCGATATTCATGTCGCCACGCACCAGGACCGCACTGATAGAGGAACCCGGTAACAGCGGCTCGGGCTGTTTCTGGTCGGGGGACACCGATCCCGCGCCCATGACAGGCACAATGCCGGCCGCCCGGAATTGCGATGCGAAGCGCTGAAACGCCTGGCTGCTGAAGCCGCTGAACACCAGCGGCGTCTCAATCGGGGTCAGGTAATTCGTGTACCCATTGCCTTCAGCGCCGACGGAAGGTGACGCCGTCTTGCTGGTTACCTGTGGAGCTTTCGCAGAGGCCGGCTGAATCTCACTGGGCTTGCTGCGATCTAATTCGCTGATCTCCAGCATCTCCTGGATAGGCGTGACCCCGGCTATCGGTTCCTTGGAAAATTCGCCGATGCGAAAAGCCAGCGCCCCCACCAGCTTGCCGTCAATGTAAACCGGGCTGCCGCTCATGCCCGCCACCACGCCGGTGTAATCCACTTTTGGCCCGTGCAGGCGAACCAGAATCACGTCGCCCTTGGGTCCATTGACGTCCTTGAGAACGCCCAGAACCTCCACCCCCATAGGCTCGGGGTTAACACCCTGGAACACGGTGTACGCCACACCCCGCATACCGGGATGGATGTCTTCCAGGGGCATGATCTTGGTTTTCAGTGGCAGGTCGCTGGCGAAGCTGGTGACTACAACCGCGACTACGGTGACGATAACGAGGGATGCGAAATTCTTATTTTTCATCCAGCAACTCTGCCTGGATAGACCGCGGAAACCGTAGTCTGGAGCCAGGTCTGTAATGTTGAGGGAGGTAGGCCGACGCGATATCTGTCCCAATTCGCGTCAGGGTGCATCTATACTAGCACAGAGAAAGTCTAGTCCCGAGGGATTCATGTTTACATCGCTGTTCTCCCGCCGCCCCGGGCAAACACCCGGAATTCGGGCGGTTAGCCTGATTGCCGTCCTGTGTCTGCTGCTCGGCATTCTGCTGTCCCCTGTAATGGCGCAGACCCAGTCCGACCAAAATTCCAATCCGCAGCAAAAGCCCACCGAGGCCCCACCGCCGGAAGCTGGTGGTCCGCAAGGAGATATTGGTCCCATCGCGGTTCCCAAAAAGAAAGAAGAGCCGCCTCCGCCGCCGCCACCGCCCGCTCCCAAGAAGATCCCGGGCATGCCCGACTACTCGATTCAAGTCAACGTGCCCCTGGTTACGTTGGACGTAATGGCGCTTACGAAAGACGGACACTTCATTCCGGGGCTGAAAAAGGACAACTTCAAGGTCTACGAAAACGGCGTGCAGCAGAACATCGCCACTTTTAGCCAGTCGGAGGCGCCCATCACTGCCGTGCTGCTGGTGGAGTTCGCCGCCACTAATTACTCCTTCATGTATGACGCACTGAATGCTTCCTACTACTTTGCCAATTCGTTAAAGCCCAACGATTGGGTCGCTGTAGTTTCGTATGATATGAAACCTTACATCCTGGTGGATTTTACCCAGGACAAGCGGGCTATCTTCGGCGCCCTGAACCAGTTGCGTATTCCTGGTTTCAGCGAAACCAATCTCTTCGACGCCCTCTACGACACGCTGGACCGGCTGGAC
>DATGIY010000523.1:0-2860 GCA_035295475.1 Terriglobales bacterium | reverse complement strand
CAGCGCAATCCCGGTGGTAATCATCCATAGACCGGTGTCCACCGCAGCCGCAATACTGAAAGATCGGGGATCGCCCATCCGTTCCTCAAAATACTGAATATAGAAACCTAGGGGCGCGGCCACGAATACGCCTGCAACATAGATTCGGCCGGCGACCCGATGGAGCTGCCGGAAACGATTGCGCAGGCGGTCGGAGAACTGCATTGGGCCCAGCAGCAAAGCGCACGCGCCGGCGATTCCATGCGGCAACAGCCACCACTTGAATGGTTCGTAGTGCCGCCAGATCGGATCTTTTGCATGCACCAGAAAACTCTCATCGTGCGGGATAACGTAGACCAACATCAGCCCGATGCCCGCAAACAGCAAGTATTTCGGACGTAACCACGAGCTCCGCTTCAGCGCTGTTGGCATCAGCTTGATTCCTTTTCTCTCCCACTTAGTGAACCGGAGGCGGCCGGAGATCCGCCGGCGCCCCCGGGTGTTACAGTTTTTCGGTTAAGGCAAGACGATGACTTTCCCATCCATACCCAGGTTGTCGTGAAAGGCGCAAACATAGGGATAAGTCCCCGGAGCTGTGAACGTGATGCGAAACCGTGTCGGTGGATAGACGGGTCCTTGCGGGACGCCGGGCTCATCTTCCAGCAGAGCCGCGATGAGCCCGGAATGTACGTTTTGCTCCGTGCTGGTGATCGTCACGTGCGGCGCGCCGTCGGCATCAGTGCTCACCACACAGTCGGGGCTGCATGAGGGATCGATAAGATCCTGCGGTACCGCGCCAAAGGTGATGGTGTGCCCGATCTCCGGATCCAGGTTGGCCCACTCCACCGTGTCCCCGGCGTGCACGATCACCGTGTCGTGAAAGAAGCGCACCACGGAAAGTGATTGCTGTCCCCCCGGGGTGGCTCCGATCTCCCCCACACCTGCGGTCACCGGCACGGTTCTGGGAAGCACCTGGGCGGAGAACATGTCGCCCATAGCGCGCTGATGGTCGGCGTGCTTCTCTTTGAGATCCGCATCTTCCAGCAACGCCTTTAACTGTTCCTTGGCCTGTTGGTCGTAAAACGCTTGGTCGTGTGGCAGGGACAAGGATGGATCAAGCACGTGAATGACCCCGAACATCTGCCCGTGTACCAGGCAGACGATTTCATAGTTACCCGCCGTGGGGAATATGACCTCGTAAGTTTGTCCTTGGGTTAATGGCGCGCTCGACACGCAAGATGAACCGTCGAAGGGCAAGCCGCTGGGAGTAATCGGCGGGCAGCCCTGGGATTGATCCAACGGATAGACCTGTCCAACCGTCAGAAAGGTGACTGTGTGTATGTCGCCGCTGTTGAACGTCCAGGTGATGCTGTCCCCGGCATGGATCCAAAGCTCATTAGGGAGAAAAGCCGCGGCCTGCTTGGACAGGTCTGCGCTTTGTCCGCCCACCGCTGCGTTCCAATTCTGCTGTGCCTGCGCTGCCTGGGAGAAACCCACAGAAGCCGCCAACAGAGCTGCGAGAAGGCAGTAAATCTGGAAACTCTTTCCCAGTTTCATAGAGCAACCTCCAAAATGGAAATCGTCGAGCGCGGAAGGGAAAGGCACTGCTCGGCTACTCTGTGAGCCCCCACTTGCTCGCTTAGGGCGACACCATGCTGCTAGCCTCCGGGCGCAACAATAGCCATGGCCTGTTGCTTTGCTTAATTTTTCCTGTGCTTGCAAGCGGTTGAAAAAGCGCGGGTTGGTTGCAGCCTCCCGAGTCGTGTAGACTGCTGAGACTCCTGCCCGGGGGGCCACGCATGACACAGCAGCAGGGGCAGATCCCCGGCTGTCTCAAGCTGGGTGAAGATCTTGAACTCGACGTACGCGCCTACCAGCTACGCCGCGCCAGGCGCGTGCTTAAGCTCGAACCCACTCCCATGGAGCTGCTGCTGTTTCTTGTCGAACGTCGCGGCGAGCTCGTTACCAGGGATCAGATCGTGGAGCGCCTATGGGGCAAGGACGTTTTCCTGGACACGGACAATAGCATCAATGGGGCGATCCGCAAGATTCGGCGGGTCCTCAAAGACGATCCTGAACGGCCCCGGTTCGTGGAAACCGTCAGCGGCAAGGGATATCGCTTTATAGCGCCGGTCGGCGAGCCACGGACCACTGGTCAAGATCGGACTCCCGATTTCGCCCACCCACCAGTCGCTGCCCCCGGGTCCACTCGCCCCCGTCCGAGGAAGCTGCTGGCCGTCGTGGCTGCGGCTGTCGCGCTTCTGGCAGCAGCAACCTTGGCATACTTCTACCTCCATCGCCAGTCCCAGCTCACCGACAAAGACACCATTGTTCTTGCGGATTTCGCCAACACGACCAGCGATCCCGTGTTCGACAACACCTTGCGGCAAGGCTTGACGGTGCAACTTGAGCAGTCACCCTTCCTCAGCCTTATCTCCGATGATCGCATTCAGCAGGTGCTCAAGCTGATGGCCCAGCCGGCCGATGCCCGGCTTACTCCGCAGATTTCCCGGGAAATCTGCGAACGAACGGCCAGCGCCGCCGTTCTCGACGGCTCGATTGCGAGCCTCGGCAGCCAGTACGTGTTGACCCTGCGCGCCAAGGACTGCCGCAGCGGAGATGTTCTGGATGAAGAGCAGGTGCAGGCTGCAAGAAAAGAGGACGTCCTGAACGCCCTCAGTCAAATCGCACGCCGATTCAGAACTCGCGTGGGTGAATCGCTCTCCACCATCAAGAGCCATGACAGACCTCTCGCCGAGGCTACGACGCCCTCCCTCCAAGCCTTGAAAGCCTATAGCGAGGGCTGGCAGGTGTCCTTTTCCTCTGGTTCGGCGGCCTCCGTGCCGTTTTTCACTCGCGCTATCGCGATTGATCCCAATTT
>DATGIY010000522.1:0-2259 GCA_035295475.1 Terriglobales bacterium | reverse complement strand
GATCCAACTGGCGTTGCGGGTCACGTTCTGAAGAATAGGCAGGTAGGGAGGTAATGAGTGATTACGTCTCTACCGCTGTTCCGATCCGGCACCGGTATTCCCAAAACGGGCGCCGACAGTTCGCGCGAATCTCTCGACAGTTGAGAAAAGTTCAACAGAATTGAGCAGTTGAGAGCCGAGGCGAGTTCCGACTCCTGGCAGGGCAGTTGCTTCCACAGCAGGCATGGAGCACTCCCATGGAGCTGAAAATCGTATGGCGAAACCCCCGACCCATTCGCCACGTGCAGCGCTGGGAATCGGTGGAGAAAGATGCAGAAAAGAGCGTGTACGTAGTGCAGGAATATGTGGTGGAAGGCAGCGGAGCGGACGGGTACTGGGCGACCGAATGTGAGCTGCAGGTCCTGCACGGAGGGCGAGCGGCGTGACGCTGCGGTTGGCCAGCAGCCGCAATACGGCTCCCCTAGCCGATTTCCAGGCAGGGGTTGCCTGCGGAGGAAGCGAAAAAACAGCTTAGGGGACAACTTGGGCCGATCCGGCGAGTTCCAATAAAACGGGCCAGGAAGTAAGAAACAGTATGGAAGTTCACCCGTCGAGCGCAACCCTCTTCAGCCGCGCATGTAATCTGAAAAGAAACAATGCCTTGACCGCCCTTTTATGTGGCGCAGTGCCAGCGGCGCTGCTGGCAGTGTACTCGCCTCCCACAATCGGAAAATGGTTGCTGGGCTTGGGGATTGGTCTGGTGTGGGCGAATGGTTTTGAGTACGTCTATCATCGGTACTTGCTGCACCACAGCCGCGGGAGATTGGGCAAGGGACACATTTTGCACCACATCACATCGGGGAAGGAAAACGAGATCGAGCATTTGACGTTTGGGGAATCGCCGCTGTACGTGATGCTTTTGTTTGCTACCAATGGCTCTCCCGTGGTCTTAGCTGACCTGCTGTGGGGATTTCCGCTGTCTCCCGGCATCCTGCTGGGCTTTACCGCGTATTTCATTACCGTGGAGGAGATCCACTGGCGGATTCACCTGGGCGGGTGGCTGCCGCCGGCTGTGAGCGCGGCCCGGCAGTATCACCTGGACCATCACGATATTCCGGAAGGGCGCTACAACGTGTTCTGCCCGTTGTTCGATCTTCTGCTGGGAACGGCGAAGTCCAATGTTGAAGGGAGTCCGCGATTGCCCGGGCGGCAGCCCAGGAAGATGTGGCGCGGGTTGCAGGAAGAGGCTCTGCTCTACACCTGGATTATCGCGATGGCGGTATTTATCCGCGTCTTCTGCGGCGGCTCCGGCAAACCCTGAGATGGTGATTGGTTGCTGACGAGTTTAAAGACCGGCGGGCTGGCGCCCGCCCGGGAGGCCGGGAGCGTGTCGAACGAGACATCTAAGGCGGGCTGGCGCCCGCCCGGACAGCCGATCACCCCAGCACGCCAAAACCGGGCGCGCCGGGGACCCCGGACCGAGGGGCTGTCCCTACACAATCAGGTCGAGGGCAGCTGTGCCTACACAAACAGATTACTGTCGTAACCGGTCTGATACCCCGTTGATCATTGTGCTTCCTTTTGTGCGCCGATAATCTAACGACATCAGCAATATCCCCGACCGGCAATGGCACTTGGTATACAAATCCGAGTTGCCATGAGGGATTTCTATTGGCACGCAAGGGTAGCTCGGTAGTTGACAAGTCATTTCCTAAAGCGCTGTCCCTGGCGCTGACGGCGATCGTGGTCGTCGCGATCGTGCTGCTGGCGCTCGACCGCCAGTTCTTTGTGGAGGCAATGCTTTCCGCATTTTTTGCCAGCGCTCTGGCGGGCGCGCTCATCTTGCATTTGGCGGTAGCGCCGAAGCGGGATGCGCTGTTTGTGATCGCCTGCGCAGCTGTGCTGGGGAGCATCGAGTTTGGCGTTCTGCATTTTTCGCACGGGGCGACGATTGTGGTGCCGCTGATTTCGCTGCTGGGACTGAGCAGCCTGCTGGTTTTCGGCGTGCGTACCGCATGGTCCAGGGGCGAGCAACGTGGGTTCTATTTGCGAGCGTTTCTGCCGGCAGTGTTGTTCGTGGTTTCGGAATACTCTGCGTCGACGCTGCTGCAAGTCGGTGTCTCTTTGCACCCCAAGACCCTGGACCTTTACCTGTATTTGTTCGATGCCAGTCTGGGAAGCGAGTTGAGTTTTGCGGCGGGCCGGCTTTTGCGCCAGGTGCCCTGGCTGCAGGTGATCACCCTGATCGTCTACATGGGCCTGGCGGTACCCATTGCGCTG
>DATGIY010000521.1:0-8279 GCA_035295475.1 Terriglobales bacterium | reverse complement strand
ACCCCGGAAGAACTGAAGCGGGCGCACAGCTTCGCTTACGGTGGTTCGGTCATCCAGGACGTAGGCTACTACCCGCTTGGCAATAAACAGTTCACCAACATCCTTCACTATGCCCGCAGCGGCGATTTTGTAGCCTGGATGCTGCGCGACGCCCGCAACGTCGACGAGTACGCTTTCGCTCTCGGAGCCCTGAGTCACTATGCCGCTGATAGCTTCGGTCATCCGGCCATTAATCTTTCTGTGCCCGTGGAGTATCCCCGGCTGCGCGCCCGCTTTGGCGACTGGATTCCCTACGAAACCAACCACGACGCTCACCTGCGCACCGAATTCAGCTTCGATGTCCTGGAGGTTGCGAAGCATCGTTATACCTCGCAGCAGTACCACGATTTCATCGGCTTCGATGTCTCAGAAGACTTGCTGGAGCGCGCCTTTGTGGATACCTATGGCATCTCCATGGACCACCTGCTGCATTTCGATGACTTGACTCTGGAAACTTTTCGCTTCGCCGTGGGGCGGGTCATACCCGAGATGACGCAAGTGGCGCTCGCCACAAATCGGCCGGAAATCGAGCGCGAGTACCCCGATCGCGCCAAGCAGGATTTCCTCTATCATCTCTCCCGCGCCGACTACAATCGCCAGTTCGGCTCGCGCTATCGCCGGCCCGGCATCTTTGCCCGAATTCTCGGATTTCTCATCAAACTAGTCCCTTTCGGACCAGCCAAGATCCTGGGATACCGCAACCCCACACCTGGCACTGAGGACCTGTATTTTCGCAGCATGGATCATGTGCTGCAGGAATATCACCTGCTGATTCAACAAGTGAATGCAGGGAATCTGCACATTCCCAACCGCAATCTGGATACGGGTCTGCTGACCCGGGAAGGCGAGTATCAACTCGCTGACCAGACTTATGCCGACCTGGTGCGCCGGCTCGACCGCGATCATTTCGCTCACCTCACGCCCGCGGTTCGCGCCAATATACTGCAATACTTTGCCGCGGGGCCGCCGGCAAACGGCGCGCTGAAACCGAAGCAGTGGCAGAAAACCGAGCAAGCTCTGGCCCTTTTGCGCTCGGCCACCGCGGGTCCTCCGGTCAGCCGGCAGCAATTGAACCGTCGCCCAACTGCCGCTGCCCCAGCCGCCTCCTCTTCTGCGGCTCCAAAGTGCTGCCTCTAGATGGTAAAAATCTGCCGCCGCATCCATCCCCGCCGCGGTGATTCCCTGTCGCGCTACAAAACCCTTTTTGTGGAGCCTACATCCTAACCAGCAGATTTTTGGTTGCGGAAAGAATTCCGGTTGCGGGCGCGCACTGTCCCCTATTCGCGGTATCATACTTCGCGGAAATTGACGCACCGTTCGTTTTTGCTGGCAGGCAGCCCCAATAGACAGGTCCCATGTCGCGGTTGGTGCAAAAAGCCGGCCTGAACAAGGCAGGTTCGTGGCCCCTGGCCCTTACCCTGGTGCTACTCACAATTGTGTTCATGAGCGCCGGTGCCATGTGCCAGGACACCGCCGATATCCACATTCAGCCTCGTCGTAGTCCCGATGCTGCCTCTCATGCACCGGATCCCGCGGTGCGGGCGGGACTGCCCATCCTGAAGTCCAACGTGAACCTGGTTCTGGTGCCGGTCACCGTGACCGACCCCATGGATCGCCTGGTCACGGGGTTGGACAAGAGCAACTTTTCCGTCTTCCAGGACAAGCAGCAAGAACAGATTCGCAATCTCTCCAGTGATGACGCCCCTATCTCGGTCGGCATCATCTTCGATGTCAGCGGCAGCATGACGGATAAGATTCAGCGGGCCCGCGAGGCTATCTCCCAGTTCCTGGAAACCGCCAATCCACAAGACGAATTCTTCCTCATCACCTTCTCTGACCGCCCTGAGCTGGTGTCCCACTTCACCACGCGCGTGCAGGATATCGAGGGCAGGCTGCCCTTTGCTCAGGCAAAAGGCCTGACGGCCCTGCTGGATGCGATTTACCTCGGATTGGATGAAATGCACCACGCCCAATATTCGCGCAAGGCGCTGCTCATCATTTCCGACGGGGGCGATAACCACAGCCGCTACACGGAGGGTGAGGTCAAGGATATTGTGCAGGAGTCGGATGTCCAGGTATTTGCCATCGGACTCTATGATCAATTCCCGCGTACGGTCGAAGAACAACAGGGGCCGGGACTACTGCATGAGATCACCGATGCCACCGGCGGCCGCGCCTTCACCATCGATAACCCCAATGAACTGGCCGACGTTGCCACCAAGATCGGCATCGCCTTGCGCGATGAATACGTCATCGCGTATCAGCCTAAGACGCGCCCACGCGACGGCAAGTACCACAAGATCACGGTGAAATTACATCCGCCAAAGGGCTTACCTCCTTTGCACGTCTCCGCCAAGCGCGGGTTTTACGCGCCCTCGCAATAAGCCTTCGCTTTAGGTGAGTCGGGACAGGATTCAGCGTGCCGCAAGAACGAGTAATGTAGCGTCGTCCTGGGGGCGCCCGTCGCAGTGAGTCAATACCGCAGCCGTCAGTTTGCGGTGCAGGCTGGCGGCATCCTGCTGGCGATGAGCAGTCGCGAGCCGCACCAGCCTTTCATCTCCGAATTCCGCACCCTCCTCATCGAATGCTTCGGTCATTCCGTCAGTGAAGAGGATTAACCGATCACCCGCGCCAATATCGATTGCCCGCTCATGGTAGGACCAATCGGGAAAGTAGCCGAGCACCGCGTCACTGCTTTCCGGCCGCAATACCGAGCCATCCTGCCGCACCAGGATGGGGGGATTGTGCCCGGCATTGCAATACACGAGCCGCCGCTCCGCCTGATCCAGGCGGCAACAAAAGAAGGAAACGAATTTCCCCGGAGGCGCTATCTGGCATAGCGTGCGATTGAGCTCACGGCATATCGCGGCGGGCGAGAAGCCTCGCAGAGAACGCAGCATGGCTTGCAGGCTTGAGATCAACAGCGCCGCTCCTATGCCCTTCCCCGCCACGTCGGCAATGCACATGGCCGCTTGGTCGTCACTGAGCTTCGCGATCTCGAAGTAATCTCCTCCCAGTGGCCGGGCCGGCCGGGAGCTGGCGCAAATGTCGAATCCCCGCAACTGCGTCACCGGCCGTGCCAGCAAATGCTGCTGTATTTCTCTCGCCTCCGAAATTTCCTGTTCCCACTGCTGGTTGTGCCGCAGCCGCCTGCCGTGTTCGCTGATCTGCGCCCGCAAGGCTTCCAGCACGTCCTGATTGTTCCAGGGCTTTTGAATGAAATCTCGCGCCCCGCGGCGCATAGCTTCAATCGCCAGATCCATGCTTCCCCATGCGGTCATCACCACCAGCGGGACATCTTTCTCCAGCTGGTGAATACGCGTGAGCAGGTCCAGGCCTTCCCGGCCGGAAGTAGTGTCCTGCGTATAGTTCAGATCCATTAAGACCAGGTCATAATTCCTGGCCTGCAGGGCAGAAATCACTTCACCCGGACGAGAGACCGCATCGGTCTCATAGCCTTCTTGCTTCAGCAGCAGGCGCAAAGCGTCCACGACTGTTCCCTGATCATCAGCCAGCAGAATTCTTGGTCTTACCGCAGTCGCTGCCAAATTGCATTCACCAGGCATGTGCCCAACCTTCACTCTTTCGGTAGAGAAGCAAGAGCACACGCGGTACCACCCCGCGCGACACATCTATCTTATTGAGAGTGAATGGCTTGCACTACTTAGGTTGCTTCGGATTGAGGAGCGCAAGCGTCCGCTTTCGAACAGGGGTGTTCGGCCATGAACAAATCTGCGCGTCTGGTCTAGCGGCCGGAAGCGCCGCCCGGGTGAACCTGTTCTACGCGGTTGGCTAATGAATCCACCAGTGCGGCTTCATCGGAAATGGCTTTGGCCACGATGGGAATACCTGCTTCGGCCTCGTGATACTTGCGTTCTTCCAGTGGTTCGCGGATGGCGGGCAAGGTCTTGACCCCGTAGCCCGTATAGGCTCCGGGAGCATAAATCTGGTGCTTAAACCAGGGACGATCACGCAACCCCTGGGCATTGGTAAGGGCACGTTCGCTCTGCAGCAGGGTCGCATTCAGTTCACGCAATCTTGCCTGTGGGAGCTGCAGTCCGCCGGCCGATACAGTGGCTAGCACCGTCTGGTAGCGCTGGGCGGCGCGCGTAAGCGAGGCTACCGCATTGTTCAGCGGCGCAAAATTGAGATAGGGCACCGGTTGCAGAGCCGGAGGTGCCCCCATGGGCTCTCGCGGGTCGCTCACCGCCTGGTACATGCCCTCCTGCAGCTCTCGCTGCCGCTCCGTGGCCTCTTTCTGGCGATCGGCCAAGAGCTTCTCTAATTCTCCGGCATAGCGATGCAGTGTATCCGCCAGATCGCTGAATTCATAAGGCAGCAGATCCGCGTCCGCCAAGCGCATTACCGCCGTGCCTGCGGTTTGCGCCAGGGCCCGTTCATACACGAAGTTGGTGTCGGAAAAGTGGGTATACCAATAAAAATCGTCATAGATGGAGTGGTAAATGCCGCTCTCATCTTCCCCTCCAAAGCCTATGTTCATGGACGCGATTCCCAGATGGTCGAGGAAAGGAGCGTAGTCGGAGCCGTCACCCAGCGCTCCAATGCGGTTGTCCGGCCGTTGGCGAATTTCGTCCCGCTCCTCCGGCTTGGCCCGTGACTGCAGCGCCATGCGGCGCCGTTCCCACACTGAGATCGGGGCTTTTTCCGGGTCCGTGATGTCGTGCGTCACTCCGTTGATGAAGTGTTCCAGGCTGTGCGAACCGGAGGCGTAGAAGAATCCGCGCCCGTTGCTGTCGGAGTTGATGTAAGCCACCGCGTGCTGTTGCAGTTCGTCGGCATGTTGTTCGGCCCATTCGGTCGAACCCAGGAGCCCCGGCTCCTCTCCGTCCCAGGACGCATAAATGATCGTTCGCTTCGGCTTCCAGCCCTGTTTCAGCAACTCGCCCAAGGCGCGAGCTTCCTCCAGTTCCGCTACCTGGCCGGAGATCGGATCCTCCGCGCCATTTACCCAGGCATCGTGATGGTTGCCCCGCAGCACCCATTCGTCGGGATAAGCGGACCCTGGGATCTTGGCGATCACGTCGTAAACCGGCTTGAGGTCCCAATTCTGCTTGACGATGAGGTGCACTTTGGCTGTACCGGGACCGATGTGATAAGTGATGGGCAGTGAACCACGCCAGTCGCTGGGCGCCACTCGGCCGGTAATGGCGGCCATCAATGGCTGCGCATCAGCGTAAGAAATGGGCAACACCGGAATTTTCAGAATCGTTGCCGCATCTTTGATGGCCAGGCGTTTCGCTCCCGCTACCGCCCCCACGCCCGGCGTGAGCGGGTCGCCGGGATACTGCGTGTCCATCACCGATCCACGCTGCACGCCTTGTGGAGGTCGTAGCGCCCCCTTGGGAAAAACGTCGCCGTCGGCGTAGCCGTCCTGTTGTGGGTCGGAATAAATAATGCAGCCAACGGCGCCGTGTTCCCACGCCACTTTAGGCTTGATGCCGCGCCACGACCGGCCATAGCGGGCGATCACGATCGCGCCCTTTACCGAAATGCCCATGCGATCCAGCAGTTCGTAGTCTTCGCGCAGACCGTAGTTGACGTAGACGAGCGGTCCAGTTACGTCGCCGTCGCCGGAGTAGGCATTGTAGGTGGGCAGCTGCTCCGACTGCTGATTAGAAGTGGGATCAACCGCTACCGCTGGTTCCTGCAGCTTGGCCGTGAAATGAGTCGGCTCAACCATTTCGACCAGACGCTGCCGGGGAGTGGGAAAAAGCACATCGAAGGTCTCGATATGCGCATCCCATCCCCACTGCTTATAGTGAGCCAGAATCCAATCGGCATTCTGCTTGTCGTAGGGAGAGCCCACGTTGTGAGGCCGGGCGCTGAGCAGCTGCATGGTGGAGCGCAGCGTGCCGGGATCGGGAATCGCACGAAATTTTTCTTCCCACCCGTGTTCCGCGCGCGAATCCGCGGCCGAATAACCATAGAGGGGAGCGGCGGAGCGATCCCCCACATCATTGGCAAAAAGAAGGGTTGAACAGAGAAGAAGAAAAATCCACGCGCGACGCACCCAGGTACACCTCCGCCAGGTATGGGACAGAACGGCGGATCATATCGCACCGCGCGAGGAGTTCACAATTTCTAGTGTTTCAAGGCGTCACGTCGCACTTCTTCGCTGACCGCCATGCCGAGGGCAAAGCCGGCAATCAGCAGGACCAGGCATCCGCCTACCAGCTTGAGCCCGGCACCTTCGTGAATCCATTGCAAGGACGAGCGCATGGCCCACACAGCCGCGGCAAAGGCAGCCAACAGCCGCAGGAACTTAGGCCAGGATCGTAGTACGTGTGTCCCCATTAGCGTCGTCACATCTCAATTAACACTCGCGTGGCCTGCAGTGCACATTACGAATGTTGGTTCCACAACTTGGCCTAAGGTTCCGCCCCGCTGTTCCATTCGGGAACGGACAGGCTCCCGGCCGCATCGAAATTGGTAGGACGAGGGCAAAATGCACCTTCCAGACAAAGCACATTGACGGAGATTCTTATGGCCAAAGATCCAGTATGCGGCATGGAAGTAGATGAGAAAAGCACTCCACAGAGCCTGAAGTCGGAACATCTCGGGCACTTTTACTACTTCTGCAGTGCGGAATGTAAAGAGGAGTTTGACCGTAGCCCCCAACACTATGTCAGCCCGCCGGCGGCATGAACGCTGGTCCGGTTCGGCAAGCGCCAGTGCGTCGCCTATAGGGCTCGCCGGGTTGGGCATGGCCCGTCCGCGTCTTCGGTAATTTGACCCCTCCGCTGGCATCATCGTGTCATAGAGGAGCATGAAGTCTCGTCCCGAGCCCCGTTTTTCCACTCGGTTACGCGTGCGCGTCCGCGGCGTTGACGTGTTTGGCCATCCTTTTCAACAAGATGCATACACTCACGATGTCAGTCGCCGAGGCGCCCGCCTGGACGGCACGCCTTCCGTAATTGACACTGCCGCGGTAATTGAAGTGCAGCACCGGGGCCGCCGGGCCCGCTTCCGCGTAGTCTGGATTGGCGGATATGGCACCGCTCTGCACGCTCAGGCTGGGCTGCAATGCCTGGAACCGGAGCACTGCATTTGGGGTCAGCTGCCCTCCGCAGCGATTCCCTCGACTATTTAGCCGGGCCTCCCCTCCCCTTTCAATCAGCTTTAAATCCTATTTTGTTAGTATGGCGGGCTCGCCCCGGAATTGCCGAGGTTGGAGGATCACTGGTGCCCCCAGAGACGAGGCGGCGCTCTCGCTCCCAGGAGTGGTATGAGCGCGCTCGGAAATACCTGATTGAGGGTGTCAATTCGCCGTCACGAGGAAGTGCTGTGTACTCCCCCGGCCCTATCGTGCTGCACCGCGGTCAGGGCAGTCAGGTCTGGGACATTGACGGCAACCAGTACACGGACTTCATGATGTCCTTTGGGGCGCTGATTCAGGGCCACGCCCACCCCGCCATCGTGGATGCCGTTCACCACGCTATGGAGGAAGGATCGCACTTTGCCGCCGCCACTCCGGCGGAACTGGAAGCCGCGGAACGTTTCTGCCGCCTGGTGCCCTCGGCGGAGGCGGTGCGCTTTACGAATAGCGGCACGGAAGCCACCATGCTGGCCTTGCGCCTGGCGCGGGGATTCACTGGCCGGAACAAATTGCTGAAGTTCGAAGGCCACTATCACGGCTGGTACGATCCCTACCTGCTCAATGCGCATGGGCATCCGCCCGAGTTGCTGGGATCGCCCGAAGCCCCCGCACGCATGCCTGATTCTCGCGGTATTCCTCGGGCCGTTTTCGATGACGTGCTGGTGGCTCCCTGGAATGACATCGAAATGCTGGAACACGTCATGCGAGAGCACGGCGACGAATTGGCCGCCCTGATTACGGAGCCCATCATGGCTAACATGGGCTGCATTCCGCCGCGCGACGGTTACCTGCAGAAACTTCGTGAGCTCACGCGCGAACGTGGAGTGCTGCTCATTCTGGACGAAGTCGTTACCGGGTTCCGCTACGCGCCGGGTGGCTGCCAGGAGCTGTGGGATATCAAACCTGACCTGAGCACTTTCGGCAAGGCGCTGGGAGCCGGCTTTCCGGTGGGCGCGGTCACGGGCCGGCGGGAAATTCTGGAGCAGATGCGTTGGGCAGAAGACATGGTGCTACACTACGGCACCTTCAACGGTCACCGCCTCACCATGAAAGTGATTGCTTCCAACCTGGATCTGCTTGAGGCCAATAACGGTGCTGCCTTCCGCAAGATTCGCGCCTTGGG
>DATGIY010000520.1:0-4365 GCA_035295475.1 Terriglobales bacterium | reverse complement strand
GGAAGGCTGCACCGCCCCTATGCGCGACACCAACCAGCTTCACGCCGCGGTGGTGGAACTGGTGGCGCATGACGACGCGGAAATCAAGTACTCCACGATCCAGAACTGGTATCCCGGCGACAAGGAAGGCAAGGGCGGGATCTACAACTTCGTGACCAAGCGCGGCAAGTGCGCCGGGGTCAACTCGAAAATTTCCTGGACCCAGGTGGAGACCGGTTCCGCCATCACCTGGAAGTATCCCAGCTGCATTCTGCAGGGCGACAACTCGGTGGGCGAGTTCTACTCGGTGGCGCTGACCAACAACTACCAGCAGGCCGATACCGGCACCAAGATGATTCACATCGGCAAGAACACCAAGAGCACGGTAGTGTCGAAGGGCATCAGTGCCGGGCACGGGCAGAACACCTACCGCGGGCAGGTCAAGATCCTGAAGAACTCGGTGGGCGCTCGCAATTACACGCAGTGCGATTCGCTGCTCATCGGCGACAAGTGCGGCGCCCACACCTTTCCCTATATTGAGGTGCGTAACGCAACAGCGCACATGGAGCATGAAGCTTCGACCTCGAAGATCGGGGAAGATCAGATGTTTTACCTGCGGCAGCGCGGGCTGAAGACGGAAGACGCGGTATCCATGATTGTGAACGGCTTCTGCAAGCAGGTATTCCGCGAATTGCCCATGGAGTTTGCGGTAGAAGCGCAAAAGCTGCTGAGCGTGAGTTTGGAAGGCAGTGTCGGGTAGCGCCGCAAAGCGGCGCTACCGCTGGCTAGCTGAGTAGCTGGCTGGCTGAGTAGCTGGCTAGCTAAGTAGCTGGCTGGTCTGCTAGCACCTTATCGGGAGTCATGCTGAGGCGCTTTAGCGCCGAAGGCTCTTGCGGTCAGTATCGGTGCGGTTCCCAGCTAGTTAGCCAGACAGCTAGCTAGCCAGCCGCAGAGGTTTTCGGAAGGGCACGGCTTCAGCCGCGCCGTAGCAGCGGAAGAAATTGGGCTTTAGCCCCTGAGGTACAGCGGCGCGGGTCAGCTAGTTCGCTTGTTAGCTGCGGACGTTTTCGGAAGGGCACGGCTTCAGCCGCGCCGTAGCAGCTGAAGAAATTGGGCTTTAGCCCCTGAGGGACAGCAGCGCTGGTCAGCCAGACAGCTAGTTAGCCAGACAGCTAGCCAGCTCAAGCGCAAGGTCCTTCGACTCGGACGCGCATCTGTAATCGCGCCCTCAGGATGACATCGGAACGAAATTTTCCGTATGAGGAAAGCATGGCACTTTTAGAAATCAGAAATCTGCACGTTAAGGTTGAGAACCACGAAATCCTCAAGGGCATTGACCTGAACATCAATGCCGGCGAAGTCCACTCCATCATGGGGCCCAACGGCTCCGGCAAGAGCACGCTGGCGCAAGTGCTGGCCCGGCGCGAGAACTACGAAGTCACCCAGGGCGAGGTGCTCTATAACGGCAAAGACCTGCTGGCCATGAAGCCGGAAGAGGCCGCCTGCGAGGGCGTCTTCCTGGCCTTCCAATATCCGGTAGAGATACCCGGCATCAGCAATGCTTATTTCCTGCGCTCGGCGCTGAACGCGGTGCGCAAGTACCGCGGCCAGGATGAGCTTGATGCCATGGACTTCATCCCCATGTTCAAGAAGAAGATGAAACTCCTCGACATGGATGACAAGCTGATGAACCGCTCGGTGAATGAAGGTTTCTCCGGCGGCGAAAAGAAGCGGAACGAGATCCTGCAGATGGCGGTGCTGGAACCGAAGCTGGCGATTTTGGATGAGACCGATTCCGGCCTTGACATTGACGCCCTGAAAATCGTGGCCAACGGTGTCAACGCGCTGCGCAGCCCGGAGCGCGCCATGGTCGTCGTGACCCACTATCAGCGGCTGCTGAATTACATCGTGCCCGATTTCGTGCACGTGCTGGTGGACGGCCGAATCGTCAAATCCGGCGGCAAGGAACTGGCCCTGGAACTCGAAGACAAGGGCTACAGCTGGGTAGAAGCGGAAGCGACGGCGTGAGTCAGGAGCAAGAAATGAGCAACGTCGCGACCACATCCCGTGAACTGAGCAGCTACCTGGAAGCTTTCACCGAGTTCGCCAGGCGCGCGCCCGGCCAGGAGCAAGGCTGGCTGCGCAAGCTGCGCGAAGATTCGTTTGCCCGCTTCTGCCAAACAGGATTTCCCACCACCCACGATGAAGACTGGCGCTTCACCAGTGTGTCAGCCATTGCGCAGACCGCGTTTCAGCTGCCGCCAACCGCGCCACAGGTTCGTGCTGAGGAGATTGAGTCCTATCGCCTGGCGGGAGCGGCTTGCCAGCTGGTGTTCGTCAACGGCAAATTCGCCGCGCAATTATCCTCGGTGTCGAAGCTACCGAAGGGCGTGAGCGCGGGCAGCCTGGCGGAGGAAATCCGCCGCGATCCCAAACCGCTGGAGCGCTACCTGGGTCAGTATCTGAACACCCAGCGCGATGCTTTCTGCGCCTTGAACACCGCGTTTCTGGAAGATGGCGCCTCTGTGCACATCGGCCGTGGAACAGTGCTGGAAGCGGCGCCCATTTACCTGCTGTTTGTGACCACGGCAAGCGACACGCCGGTGATGACCCATCCCCGCAACCTGATCATTGCGGAAGAAAACAGTCAGGCCACCATAGTTGAAGATTACGTTTCCCTGGCCGGCGGCGCGGCTTTCTCTAATGCGGCCACCGAACTTGTAGCCGGCGAGCACACTGTGCTCTCGCATTACCTGATCGAACGCGAGCACACCGACGCCTTTAACGTTTCCACATTGCGCCTGCAGCAGGACCGCGGCGCCAATGTAGCTTCGCACTCGGTGCTGCTGGGTGGCGGTCTGGTGCGCAATAACGTGCACCCGGTCCTGGCGGGCGAAGGCGCCGATTGCCTGATCAATGGCCTGTTTATCGGCAACGCGCGCCAGCATCTGGACAATTACATGCTGGTGGAGCATGCCAGCCCGCACTGCAGCAGCCGCCAGTTCTACAACGGCATTCTCGACGGCCATTCGCGCGGCGTCTTTCACGGGCGCATCATCGTGCACAAGGACGCGCAGAAAACCGACGCCAAGCAGACCAACCGCAACCTGTTGCTCTCCGATGACGCGCAGATTGATACCAAGCCGCAGCTCGAAATCTACGCCGACGACGTGAAGTGTACGCACGGCGCCACCATCGGCCAGATCGAGGAAGACGAGCTCTTCTACCTGCGCTCCCGCGGTCTTGACGAAGCGTCCGCCCGCCGACTGTTGCTCTATGCCTTCGCCAGCGAATGCCTGGAGCGG
This sequence comes from Terriglobales bacterium, assembly GCA_035295475.1. GTDB lineage: Bacteria > Acidobacteriota > Terriglobia > Terriglobales > Acidobacteriaceae > JAICWP01. The sequence goes on along the minus strand of DATGIY010000520.1, from coordinate 1,081 downwards.
ATGAAAACCGGGCCGGTGCGAGCGCGCGTCGAAGATCTGGTCAACGAGTGGCTGTTCCACATAAAACCCGGCAATCCGGAAGACGGCAAGGGCGCATCATCACGCGCCATGCACTGGGAGGAAGTAGGATGAACGCCGCCCCCAATATCTACACTGATGTCCATCCAGTGTCGCCCGCGGCGGCTCATGCGGGTTACGACGTGCAGCGCGTGCGCCGCGATTTCCCCATTCTGGATCAGAAAGTGAACGGCAAACCCCTGGTATACCTGGACAATGCCGCCACCACCCAGAAGCCGCAACAGGTTCTGGATGCGATTGTCCGCTACTACAGCGAGGACAACGCCAATGTGCACCGCGGTGTGCACCAGCTTTCGGAGCGCGCCACCGAAGCCTACGAACGCTCCCGCGCGATCGCGCAGCGCTTTCTGAACGCAGCCCGGCCGGAAGAAGTCATTTTTGTGCGCGGCACCACCGAGGCCATCAACCTGGTGGCTCACACCTACGGGCGCAGCAAACTGGGTGCAGGTGATGAAATCCTCATCAGCGCCATGGAGCACCACTCCAACATCGTGCCCTGGCAGATGGTTTGTGAAGAAAAAGGCGCACGATTGCGGGTGGTTCCCATCAACGACCGCGGCGAATTGATCCTCGAAGAATACGAAAAGCTTCTGGGCCCGAAGACTAAGATGGTCGCCGTCGGGCACGTTTCAAATGCATTGGGCACTATAAATCCGGTGCGGCGCATTATCGAGTTGGCACACCAGCAGGGCGTGCCCGTTTTGATTGATGGAGCCCAGGCGGCGCCCCGTCTGAAAGTAGATGTGCGCGAACTGGACGCCGACTTCTATTCCTTTTCCGGTCACAAGATCTACGGTCCCACGGGCATTGGCGTGCTCTACGGTAAGGCCAGCCTGCTGGACGCTATGCCTCCCTACCAGGGTGGCGGCGACATGATCAGTTCGGTCACCTTCGAGAAGACGGTGTACAACAAACTGCCGCACAAGTTCGAGGCGGGCACACCCCATATGGCGGGCGCTATCGGCCTGGGCGCCGCGCTCGAATATGTGAGCCACCTGGGTAT
>DATGIY010000519.1:0-3899 GCA_035295475.1 Terriglobales bacterium | reverse complement strand
CAGCGGCCGGCCTCCGTAGTAGCCCACGGCATAGGCGATCGCCGAACCCAGATTGCAGCCCAGAGCACCCACGGTGGCCACCCAAAGCAACTTGAACCGTCCGAGGTAAACCAGGTAACCGGAAAAAGGCATAATGATTTCCGAGGGCAGGGGTATGCACGCCGATTCGATGGCCATCAGCACAGCAATGCCCAGGTAACCACCGATAGAGATGACGCCGATAATGAAAGCGCTCAGCGCCGCAATGATCTTGGCAGTCATGCGTTGAAAGGCGGGGACAGAACTTCAGTATTCGTTTGTGCTCGGGGGAACCAAACGATTCGATTATACGGGTAGGGGCCGTCGTCGGTCGACGGGAAGAGGCGTCCGGCTAAAAAACCGGCCAATTCTTGCTGGCTGAAATTCTCTTTTTCTTAGAACGTCAGCAGGGTGAATTAAAACTGCCCCTCCTGGGTGAAGGTATAACCGGGCAGGCTGGCCCCTTGCGGGCCGCGCAGCACTTTAACCCGGATGCTGTCAGTGGTGGTGGCGCTGGAATTGGCCTGACGAAGAATTGCGAATTGAGCAAATACCTCGTTATAAAGTTTGGTCACCAGATAGCTCTGGCCACTCTGGTCGTTGCGCCACACTTGTCCCAGCTGGATAGATTTCACTGCCATTTTTCCTTTCTCCCCCAAACTCAGGGTAGCCAGCGCCAGCGGGCACAGTCAATGACAAGGCAGGTTACGAAAGTCAGTTGCGGCGGCACTCGGAAGTTTTCGAAAAAATGCCCTGTGGCGAGTAGGCGCCGAGGGCCAGCTGCTACCCGCAATTTCTCCTCGCATGCTATCTGGTACTACAATAAGTGCCCATGTCCCCGGCCCCCCGCACCGATACCGAAACCAGTTCCGCCCGCGGCCAGGAACTTCGCCGCCAACTGATCAGCTTCTCCTTCTACAAAGTCATGCCCGAATGGCGCCGTCTGCCGCGCGCGGAACGGGACGATCATCGCCGCGAAGCCGCCGAAGTCTTGCGTCGATGGTCGAATTACACGGAGCTGCGGCTGGTCACCTATTCCACCATCGGCGTGCGCTCGGATTCTGACTTCGTGCTTTGGCGTATCTGCTATTCGCTGGAGTGCCTGCAGGCCATGACCTCGGAACTGCTGGCCACCCGTCTGGGCGGTTACCTGCAGACCTCGTACTCGTACCTGGCTATGACCAAGCGCTCGCAATACCAGATAGGCCCGGAGCACGAGAGCTATGACCTGCGCGGTTCCATCAAGCCGGGCACTTTCAAATATCTTTTCCTCTTCCCGATGGAGAAGACGAAGGCATGGTATGGGCTGCCCTTTGAAGAGCGGCAGCGCATGGTGCAGGACTACATCCGCATCATGGACGACTTTCCCCGCGTCCGCCTGAATGTGATGTATTCCTTCGGGCTGGATGACCAGGATTTCATTGTGGCGATCGGCAGCGATTACCCGGAAGACGTCTTGGACATGGTGCAGCAGTTGCGCGAAGCCGAGTCCAGCGGTTATAACCAGCGCGACACGCCGGTCTTCACCTGCCAGAGGACCACCATCGAAGAAATGCTGGAGCGGCTGGGCTGATGGTGCGCGGCATCATTCCCCGCCAGCCCGCCAAGAGCCGCCGCCATGAAGGACGTGCCACCGCGGCCCGCGCCGCGCAGTCCCGGGACACTTCGCGGCAGTCTCGGGACGGTGCCCGTAAATCCGCCTCTCCTTTCCCTGGGTCCGCGGCCGCGTCCGCCGCAAAAAAAACAACGGCGGGATACAAGCCGACATCGCCGGAGCGGATCAAGCAGATTCTCGAGCGCCTGGACCAAACCTATCCCGGCGCGACCTGCGCCCTGCGCCACGGCAGCGCCTGGGAACTGCTGGTGGCCACCATTCTTTCCGCGCAATGCACGGATGTGCGCGTCAACATGGTCACTCCCGAGTTGTTCCGCAAATACCCCAGCCCCCAGGCGTTTGCCTCGTTGCGGCCGGAGCAATTGGAACCGGATATCCGCTCCACCGGCTTCTTCCGCAACAAGTCAAAATCGCTGGTAGGCGCCGCCCAAAAGCTGGTGACGGAATTCGGTGGGCAGGTGCCGAACGACATGGAGAAACTGTTGTCCTTGCCCGGCGTGGCGCGCAAGACCGCCAACGTCGTTCTGGGGACTTGGTTCGGTAAAGCGGAGGGAGTTGTAGTGGACACGCACGTCCATCGCGTGAGCCGGCGCCTGGAGCTAACGACCAATACCGACCCGCAGAAGATCGAGCGGGACTTGATGCGGGTAATTCCGCGCGCCAAGTGGATCATTTTCTCCCACCAGATCATCTGGCACGGGCGCAAGCTGTGTGTTGCGCGCCGTCCGAAGTGCGCGGAGTGCCCCCTGGAAAATCTTTGTCATGCCGCGGATAAGACCTGGAGCACGGTGGACATTCACAAGAACGCCAAGCCCTAGGGCCGGAAAGCTCCTTCGAAACGATGACGCGCTACTCCCCTCTGCTAGACTTTTCTGCAGGTTTCGAAGGAGAGGTTTTGGTCTTCATGAGGAGCTTCGTTTACTTTGTTATTTTGGTTTCTATGAGCACAAGCAGTCTTGCACAGCAGCTCGCCACGCCCAAGTTCATCACCGATCCGGCCGAGATCAAGAGCGTCCCCAACCTGGATGTGCAGAAGTTCACGGTGGAGAAGCTGTTCATGACCCGGGCGATCGCCGGCAGCGCCTGGTCGCCCGACGGCAAAACCGTCGCCTTCGTATCTAACGTCAGCGGCCGCCTCAATCTCTGGACTGTTCCCGCCCAGGGGGGCTGGCCCACGCAGCTGACGGTCAGTGATCAGCGCCAGTTCAGCCCCGCCTGGTCGCCCGACGGCAAGTGGATCGCCTACATGTCGGATTATGACGGCGACGAGCAGTGGGACATCTTCGTGGTCTCGCCGCTCAACGGCGAAGTCATTAACCTGACGCAAACCCGCGACATCGCCGAGGAGGATCCGCAATGGTCTGCCGATGGCCGCATGCTGGCCTACATGGTTAAGCCCAGAACCTCGTCCACCTTCGAAATCGATGTGATGGACTTTACTACCCATGAGGTGCGGCACCTGACCAGTAACACTCCCAAGGATCGCGGCAATGTGAATCCACTATGGTCGCGCGACGGCAAGTGGATCGCGTATACGCAGGTACAGGCGAAGGGCACGGACTCGGACATTTACGTGGTTGATGTCAACAGCGCGAAAAGCACGCGCCTGACGCCGCACAGCGGAGAGCAGCTTTACAGCGCCAACGATTGGTCGCCGGACGGCAAGAAGCTGCTGGTCACTTCCAACGCGGGCAACGGATACGAGAACGTTGGCCTGCTGGACATTGCCAGCAAGAAGATCGACTGGCTCACGCAAGACAAGTGGGAAATCCAGGGGGGGAATTTCTCTCCCGATGGCCGCATGGTTACCTGGACCGCCAATGTGGATGGCAACACCGATATCTACTTCCACGAGCTTGCCAGCGGAAAGACGGACGTCCTGCCCCTGCCCGCCGGGGTGAACGAGTTAGGCGGCAGCGAGAGCGCCTTCACCCACGATGGTTCTCGGCTACTGTACGTTCACAACGGCCCCAATGCTCCCGCCGACATATGGGTCTACGATCTGGCCAGCAAGCGCTCGCAGCAGGTTACGCATTCGCTGGTCGCAGGCGTGCGCAGCGGGGATATGGTCGAGCCTTACCTGGTTCACTATCCCAGCCGGGACGGAAAATTCCAGATTTCCGCGTTCGTATATGTGCCGCACAATTTGCCTGCGAACCATCAGAGTCCGGCGGTAGTTTATGTGCACGGCGGGCCTACAGCCCAGACCGTGAATCTCTTCAACCGCGGCATTCAGTACCTGGTGAATCAGGGCTACATTGTGATC
>DATGIY010000518.1:0-3894 GCA_035295475.1 Terriglobales bacterium | reverse complement strand
CAGGCCGCAGCGCACAGTGGTGGACGTGGGCGGAGTGCGCATCGGCGGCGGGGAATTCGTGGTGATCGCAGGCCCCTGCTCGGTGGAATCGCGGGAACAGATGCTGGCCACCGCGCAAGCCGTCAAGGGCGCGGGCGCGGTCATGCTGCGAGGCGGCGCTTACAAGCCGCGCACCTCGCCCTACGACTTCCAGGGATTGGGCCGGGAGGCGCTGGAAATCCTCAGCTACGTGCGGCGCGAGACCGCCATGCCGGTGGTGACCGAAGTGATGAGCATGGAGGACATCGACGTGATCTGCGACCACGCCGACATGCTGCAGGTAGGCGCCCGCAATATGCAGAATTTCGCCTTGCTGCGCAAGCTGGCGGCCATCGACAAGCCGGTGCTGCTCAAGCGCGGACCCTCGGCCACGGTAAAAGAGTGGCTGCTGGCGGCGGAATACCTGCTGGCGGGCGGCAACTCGCAGGTAGTGCTGTGCGAGCGCGGCATCAAGACGTTTGAGACGGAAACCCGCAACACGCTGGACCTGGCGGCGGTGGCGCTGGCGCGCGAGCTTTCGCACCTGCCGGTGATTGCCGATCCCTCGCATGGCACTGGCAGGCGCAGCCTGATTGCCCCGCTGTGCCGGGCGGCTTTCGCGCTGGGCGCCGACGGGGTCATCATTGAAGTGCATCCCTGCCCCGAGCGGGCGCTCTCGGATGGCGCGCAGTCGCTGGATTTCAAGGGTTTCAGCGCGGCCATGCAGGCCTTGGCCGCGCCTCTGCCCGCGATTGCCCGCACGTTGAGCGTTGCGGCGCAATGAAGGTCGCGATTCAGGGGGAACGGGGATGTTTCAGCCACGAAGCGGCGCTGCAGATGGTGCCGCGCTGCGAAGTGGCGCCTTGCGCGCGTTCGCGGGAAGTTTTTGAGCGCCTGTCTCGGGGCACGGTACGCGCGGCAGTGATTCCCATCGAGAACTCGCTCGCCGGTTCCGTTACCGAGCATTTTGACCTGCTGCTGGCCCACGATGTATTCGTGCAGCGCGAATACCGGCTGCGCATCAATCACCACCTGATCGCCGCTCCGGGAGTGAAGCTGAAAGACCTGCGGCGGGTGTTTTCCCACCCCGTGGCCCTGGATCAGTGCCGCGACTTTTTTCGCCAGCATCCGCAGATTCACCCGGAACCGTTTTATGACACGGCGGGCAGCGTGAAGCACGTGGTCGAACAGCGCCTGCGAGATGCCGCGGGCATAGGGCCTAAGCAGGCCGCGGCGGAGTACGGGGGAAGGATCCTGCAGTCGGACCTGGAGGATGACCGGCAGAACTTCACGCGCTTTTTTCTGGTGTCGCGAAAACGCCGTATCCTGCCGGAGGCGGACAAGACGTCGATTGCATTTTCGCTGAAGAATATCCCCGGAGCGCTGTTCAAGGCGCTCAGCGTCTTCGCCTTGCGCGACCTCAGCCTGGTGAAGATCGAATCGCGGCCGGTGCGGGGCAAGCCGTGGGAATATGTGTTCTACGTGGACATCGTGGGCGGTGAGGCGGCGGTGCGGGAACGCGCTCTGCGGCACCTGGAGGAAGTAGCGGAATGGGTGAAGGTGCTGGGCGTGTATCCGGAAGCGAAGTGATAAGCGCACAGGAAGGCAAAACTAAAACCGCAGCGGACGCGAAGGTTCAAAACCCCTTAACTTTGGACCGTCAGCGTCGAAGGTTTTCTGGTCTGTCATCCACCTTGGCTTTCTGGAGAAACTTGCTCACTTCCTCCTGGCTGGGCATGGAGGGCTGAGCCCCTTTGCGAGTGACCGACAAAGCCGCAACCGCGGAGGCGAAGGTGGAGGCGGCGAGCGGATCCTTACCCTGCATTAAGCCGACAGCCAAGGCCCCATTGAAAGCGTCGCCGGCAGCCGTGGTGTCTACCGCCCGCACTTTGTAGGCGGGGATGTGCTGGCGCAAGCCGTCGCGGGTGGCCAGATAAGCTCCCTGCGCGCCCAGCTTGATGATGACGTGGCGGGGGCCGCGAGAAAGCAGTTCCTCGGCGCACTGCGCCGCGTGCTCGGGCGGGAGCGCCGCCGCCGGCTTGCCGCAGAGAGAAGCGGCTTCGACTTCGTTGGGCGTCAGCCAGGTCAGCTGCAGCAGGAGCTTAGGCGGGAGCTCGCGCGCGGGCGCGGGATCGAGCACGACGGGAATATTTTTGCGGTAACCCATTTCAGCGACATAGATCACAGTTTGCAGCGGCACTTCCAATTGCAGCAGAATGATGCCCGCGGAATGGATCAGATTTTCGAATTTAGCGGTGTCCACGGGCAGCAGCTTGCCATTGGCTCCGGGCACGATGACAATGCTGTTCTGGCCGGCGGGGTCGGTGGCGATCAAGGCGGTGCCAGAAGGGGTTTCCGGGGCGCTGCTGACCCCGCGGACATCCACTCCCGCCTGGCGCAGGCCGCGGCGCAGCAGGGCGCCATTCTCATCATCTCCGAGCTTGGCAATCATGCGCACGGGATGACCCAGCCGGGCCACGCTGACGGCCTGATTGGCGCCTTTACCGCCGAAAAATCGCTCCAGGCTATCGGCGGTCACCGTTTCAGCGGCCAATGGAATATGGGGCACGGCAGCCACCAGGTCCAAATTGACACTGCCGACCACGAGCACGGGCTTGGGCATCGTCATAAGCTTGAAGGAATGAGGGTTTCTCGCTCGCGAAGACAGGACCGAGGAGCGCGTAATACTAAACCGCCGGGCAGCGCGTTGCCAACATTTTTGTACACAGGGTAACGCCAGGTTACTAGAATCGGAACGTAAAGGACCGGGAGAGCGCAGACCGGCACAGGCAGGAAATGGGACGAGAAAACAAGCGGGTCACGATGCGACAGATCGCCGCCCGGGCCCACGTATCGGTGGGAACGGTGTCCCACGTCATCAACAAGACGGCGGGGGTGCGGGAGCCGGTGAGGCGGCGCGTGCTGGAAGCCATTGAGCGCCTGGGCTACCGGCCCAGCCTGCTGGCCCGCGGTTTGCGGCGGAATCAGACTACCATTCTCGGGGTCATTATTCCCGATATCTGCAACCCATTCTTTCCCCTGGCGGTGCGGGGCATCGAGGATATCGCTTATCAGAATTCCTATCGCCTGATGCTGTGCAACACCGATAACGACGCGGAGAAGGAGCAGGTTTATTTCGACGAGTTACGTGGCTATCGCATGGCCGGGCTGATCGTGATTCCTTCCGCCAACAGCCGCCTGGTGGCTCTGGCCGGAGCCAGCGCCGGAGAATTGCCGGTCATTTGCCTGGATCGCTGGCCGGAAGGCTGGAAAGGCGACAGCGTCACCCTGGATAACGCCGAAGGCGCGTACCAGGCCACCAGATACCTGCTGGAACTCGGGCACCGGCGGATTGCCACCATCAGCGGCCAAGCGCACGTGACCAGCGCGGTAGAACGCCTGAAAGGATTCCGGCGGGCGCTGCGCGAGGCGGGTATCACCCTCGATCCGGAATACATTCAAGAGGGGCGTTTCGACCGGCTCAGCGGCTATGAGAAAGCGAGAATGCTGCTGGAATTCTCGCCCCGGCCCACGGCCATCTTTGCCGCCAACGATCTGGTTGCGCTGGGAGTGCTGGCGGCCCTGCGTGAATCAGGCCTGCAATGCCCAGAAGACGTCTCCCTGATCGGCTTTGATGATCTGGAACTGGCCAGCTTCACCAACCCGGCGCTAACCACCGTGGCACAGCCCGCCTACCAGATGGGAGCCCGGGCAGCGGCACTGCTGTTCGAGCGGCTACGGGGTGAAAACACTCCCAAGCAGCACATCGTAATGAAAGCCACGCTTAAGATGCGTGACTCCACCGCCCCGCCGCCCCGGGAATAAAGCCTGGCTGCCAGCATGCACGGCGTTTGGCACCGGAGCCCGCAATGCATT
>DATGIY010000517.1:0-5805 GCA_035295475.1 Terriglobales bacterium | reverse complement strand
CGAAGGCGGCTGCAGCCGCGCCGCCAGTTCGATGTGCGCTGGGTCGTGGGACGCGAGCCACGGTGCAAACAGAGCACAGATCACAAAAACAATGACCAGGACCGCGCCTATGGTCGCCAGCCAATTGTGACTCGCGCGGCGCACCCGGGCCGGTGCCGGCGCGACCACTCCTTGTGCGGCAGTTGCCATGTAACTCCTAGTAAGCACTTAGCAATTAGTACTTAGCATTTAGCCGGTGAACGTTCTCCTGGTGAGCTGCCAAGGACGTGGCTGGCTAACTGCCAAATGCCGATCGCTTCTTTTCACTGCCTTATCCGCGGATTCACCACTGAGTACAGCAAATCCGTCAAAAAATTAACTGCGACGTAAGTCAATCCAATTGCCAGGATGCAACCCTCCACCAGGTAATAGTCCCGGTTGGAGATAGCTTGAATGGTCAATCTTCCAATCCCTGGCCAGGAAAAAATGGTTTCGGTGACGATGGCGCCGGCCAAGAGCGCACCAAATTGCAATCCCACCACGGTCAAGATTGGGATCATGGCGTTCCGCAGGGCGTGGCGATAGACGACGGTGCGCTCCGGCAGTCCTTTGGCTCGCGCGGTCCGGATGTAGTCTTGCCCCAACTCTTCCAGCATGGAAGTGCGCACCATGCGGGTGAGAATGGCCGCCAGCGCGCTGCCCATAGTGATGGCTGGCAGCACCAGGTGAGCCAGGCTGCCCGAGCCCGAAACCGGCAGCCAACCCAGCTCAATGGCAAAGAATAGAATCAGCACTGGACCCAAAGCGAAATTAGGGAAGGACAGCCCAAACAGACTGACTACACTCAGCAACCGGTCGTCCCAGCGGTTGCGGCGCTGCGCCGAGCGCACCCCCGCGGGAATCGAAAGAGCCAGCGCCACCAGGAGCGAAGCAATGGTTAATTCCAGCGTATAGGGATAGCGCTGGGCAATCAGACTGCTCACGCCCTGGTTAAAGCGCAGCGATGGCCCCAGGTTTCCGTGCAGCACGCCCGCCCAGTAATTCACGTACTGCCGCCCCAGAGGGACGTCCAGGCCGTAGGCGTGGCGCGCCGCCTGCATATCCGTAGCCGCTGCTCCTTCACCCAGCATTTGCTGAATGGGATCGCCCGGCACCAGATGGATCAGCAGAAAAACGATGGATACAACCAGCCAGATCACCGGTAAGGTATAAAGCAGGCGAGTACCCAGGTAGCGCAGCGTTGGCTTCATGGAAAAGGGGTTGCCGTTATTGTAGGGATTTTAGAGGCCGCACGGAATACTGTTTGCAGCGCCGGCTGCTAGTCGCCGGTGCGGCTCATGGCTTGGGACCGCTCCTCCACTTCGACCCGCACCTTGGCGATGCGATGGCCGTCCATCTCCACCACCGTGAAGCGACGGCCATCATGGTCGAACGAGTCGCCGGGCAGCGGAATTTTCTGCAGGCGGTCCATCACAAATCCGGCCAGGGTCTCGAAGCCCTGGTCGCGGGGCAGCGTGAGCTGGTACTGGCTCTCCAGATCGAGGATATTGGCCGCTCCCTCCAGCACCATGGTGGCGCCGGCCTTCAAGGGCACGAGGGCGGCGACATCGAATTCGTCCTCGATCTCCCCCACCAACTGCTCCAGCACGTCCTCCACCGTGACCACGCCGACCGTCGAACCGAACTCGTCTACTACAACCGCCAGATGGCGCTTGCGTTGCTTGAATTCATTCAACAAATCGCCCAGAGGCTTGGTTTCCGGCACCACCAGCACGTCGCGCATGATCTGGCTGATGGGCATCTTTCCGACCCGGGCCGCCGCCGGTTGCGCCGGAGACAACGAGACCCTCAGCCGCATCCAGCGCATCAGGTCTTTGGCATAGAGAATGCCTACGATGTGTTCCGGGCCGCGCTGCGGATCGTAGACGGGAATGCGCGAGTGCTGCTCCTCGACCACCCGCGCCATAGCCTCGTCGAGCACCAAGTCCGCGGGGAGAGAGAAGATATTGGGCCGCGGCACCATGACCTCGCGCACCGTCACTTCTTCGAGTTCCAGGGCATGGGCAACGATTTCCTCTTCAAAGGCCGGGATCAACCCAAAACGGCGGCTGGCAGCCACGATCAGCTTCAGTTCCTCCGGCGAATGGGCCGCGCCGCTGCGAATCTGCCGCGAACCGAACATCCGCAGCACCGCATCCGCCGAGTGGTTCATGGCGTAAAGGAAGGGACGCGAGATGGTGAGGAAAAAATCCATGGGCCCGGCCACGGCCAAGGCCACCCGCTCCGCGCGCTGCAGGGCTACCGATTTGGGAACTATTTCTCCCAGAATCAGGAGCAAGTAGGTGATCAGGGAGAAAGAAATCGCTACCGCCAGCGTATGGGCATAAACCCGGGCGTGGGGCACGCCCTCCAAGGCCACTTGCAGCATACGCGCCACCACAGGCTCGCCAATCCAGCCCAGGAGCAAGCTGGCTAAGGTGACGCCAAACTGCACTCCGGCTAGAACTTCTGCCAATCGTTGGTGGAGTTTCTGGACGGTGCGGGCGCCGATACGGCGGGCTTCCACCAGTTGTTGCAAGCGGGTGTCGCGAACGCTGACCAGGGCGAACTCGGCCGCGACGAAAAAGGCGTTCGCTGCCACGAGCAGCACCACCAGCAACACCCGCAGCAGCAGAAAACTGACCATTTAAAATTAGATTTTAGCATCTTCATAGGTCGCTCAGTCGTTCGTCGAATGCGGCCTAAGTATCTGTGTTATTCTGCGATTACAGGTAGTGGAAGCGAGAAATGCACAACCTGCCAGTGGTTCGGTCCTAACCCTCTGCGTCCCTGCACTCGAGATTTTTCTTCTTTGCTTCCTTTTCCAGTTCTTTCCGGTCTAACTCAAGGGTTGGCCTAAGTAGCGCCGCTAATTTTTCTGCCCAGCTCCGGAACAAATATGGAGCGAGTGGCGTAGTACAAGGTGAGAGTTGAGCTGTTCGCAGCGAGGAGGACGACGGTGGCCAACGGCAACGGAAACGTCAAAAAGAAAAAGCGCAAACGCGTTCTCTACATCAGCGGATCGCTCATAGCCATCGTCGCAATCGTGCTAGCGGTCTCGGCTGCTACCCGCGGCGGAACCAAAATTGACCCCACCAAGCTGGCCAAGGTGGAACGAGGCGATCTAGCAAAAAGTGTGGTAGCAACGGGCAAGGTGGAGCCGATCACCAAAGTGGAAGTCAAGTCGAAGGCGAGCGGTATCGTCAAGAAACTGCTGGTGGATGCCGGCGACCGGGTTAAGAAAGGCCAGGTGCTGTGCGAACTGGACCGGGACGAGATCCAGGCGCAGGTGAATTCCGCGAAAGCGCAGTTATTGGCTTCCCAAGCCGCCGAGCGCGGCGCCGTCGCTGACCTGGGACGCGCCAAAGTGGATGCTGAGGGGCCGGATGTCCCTCTATTGAAACGGGCTTATGACCGCGCCCGGGAGATGGCCAAGGAAGGTGTTGTCTCCCAGTCCTCGCTGGATGACGCCCAGAAGAATTATGAGCTGGCTCTCAACAAGCAGAATGTGGCCAAAGCCCAGGTCCTCGTCCTGACAGCCAAAGAGAAGCAGGCCGCAGCGCAGGTGCAGCAGGATAAGGCCAATCTGGCCCAACTGGAAGAGCAGCTCAGCTACACCACCATTACGTCGCCCATTGACGGTGTGGTGCTGTCGCGCGATGTGGAAATGGGCGATGCTGTGAGTTCCATTCTGGTACTGGGCTCCTCCGCCACCCTGATTATGACTTTGGGCGACACCAGCCAGGTGTATGTGAAAGGCAAGGTCGACGAAAGCGACATCGGCAAGGTCTATCTTAGCCAGCCCGCCCGTATCAAGGTGGAATCCTTCAAAGATAAGACTTTTTACGGCAAGGTGACCAAAATCGCGCCCATGGGCGTGGAGAAGGACAACGTCACCACCTTCGAAGTGCGCGTTTCCATCAATAATCCCGGCGGCGAATTGAAAGCTAACATGACCGCCAATGCCGAGATCATTCTGGAAGAGCATAAGAACGTGCTGCAAATCCCGGAAGGCGCGCTCATTTACGACAAAGATAAGAAGGCCTCCGTCCAGATCCCCGATCCCAGCGCGAAGGACGGCATGCGCAAGGTCGCCGTCAACGTCGGCATCTCCAACGGCGCCAAAACTGAAATCTTGAGCGGGTTGAAGGAAGGCGAGCAGGTGGTCCTGCAGTAAACCAGAGCCAAACTCCCGGCTGGCTGTTGCCGGCCGGGAGCTAACAGCCTGCACCTGGGTTCCATGAATCTCGTCGAGCTAATGCGCCAGACCTTTTCCACCCTCCGCGCTCATAAGACGCGGACCTTCCTCACCATGTTCGGCATTATCTGGGGCATATCTTCGGTCATCATCCTTGTGGGATTGGGGCAGGGCTTCAGCAAAGACCAGAGAAAGCGGATGGAGAGCCTGGGCAAGGATCTGGTCATCATGTGGGGCGGCCGCACCAGCGCCCAGGCAGGTGGACTGGCGGCCGGCCGCGAGATTCCGCTCAACGTCAGCGATGCCGAATTGATTCAACAGCAGTGCTACCTAGTCAAGGCGGTCAGTCCCGAACTGCGCCGTCAAGTGCCGGAGGTTAGCGCCTACAATCAGGCCAACCGCTCGGTGGTGGGCATGTGGCCCGAGTACCAGGATTTCCGCTCTCTCAAGATTTCGGAAGGCCGCCTGATCACGCAGGAGGACGAGGATCAAGGCGCCCGGGTAGTGATTCTGGGCGACGCTGCCCGCAAGCAGCTGTTCAATGGCCAGCCGGCCATTGGCGCTACCATTTCCATTCTGGGCTGGCCATACACAGTGGTAGGCGTTCTGGAAAAGAAGAAACAGAACTCCAACTACAGCGGCCCTGACAACGACAATCTTTATGCTCCCTTCTCCGCCGTCGCCCGCGATCTGCCGCCTCCGGAGAACGATCAGGGGCAAAAGCGCACCATCCAGCGGGGCTGGGTGAACGACATCGTGTTTGAAGTGGCTAGCCCCGAGGAGCACGAAGCCGCCGTTCTGCAGGTGCGCCGCGCACTTGGCCGGGTGCACCATTTCGAGGCGGACGACAAGGACGCGCTCTTTATCTGGGACACCATGGAAGGCGCCAAGCTGGTAAGTCGCATCTTTGACGTTATTACTATCTTCTTCGGTTGTGTCGCCTTGATGACCTTGTGCCTGGGCGGCATCGGGGTGATGAATATCATGCTGGTGTCAGTGAGCGAACGCACACGGGAAATCGGAATGCGCAAGGCGATCGGCGCTACCCGAGCCGATATCCTGCGCCAGTTCTTCGCCGAATCCGCGATTCTGACCGCCTGCAGCGGGCTGGTAGGCCTCAGCGTGGGGATTGGCCTGTGTCTTGCCATGGGCGAGCTTCCCTTGCCTGATTTTGTGCCCCATCCCATCATTTCCTCGGCCTCCGTGGTGGCCTCCGTGCTCACTCTATCGCTGATTACGGTGACTGCCGGCATGTATCCGGCGCAGCGGGCGGCGGCCATGGAACCCATCGAATCTCTGCGCTACGAATAAATTCTGCTCGCCTTTAGCCCGGTCGCGCGTCTTTTGTAAACGGAGGAAACGATGGCTAAGCACACACGAATGCTGGCGGTTCTGGGTGGGGCCCTGGCGGCGCTGTTGTGGCTTTCTGGAACTCCGGCCCAAGCCGCGGCCCGGGGTTCATTTGAACGCACATTGACGGTCAGTGGCCCGGTCAATCTGGACGTCAGTACCGGCTCCGGAGACATCAGCGTGCATAAGGGTCCGGTCGGCTCGGTCCAGGTGAGCGGCCGCATCAAGGTCAGCGGCTG
>DATGIY010000516.1:0-3546 GCA_035295475.1 Terriglobales bacterium | reverse complement strand
GCTGTTCGAAGCCTTCCCCGTCGCCAAAGTGAAAGCCAAGTACGGGTTCGATCCCTCTCCGCAGTGGCTCACTCATGTGCGGCTTTCCTCGGTTCGCTTCAATAACGGCGGCTCCGGGTCTTTCGTCTCCGCCGATGGTCTCACTTTCACCAATCATCACATCGCGGCGGAATGCATTCAGCAGCTCTCGACTGGCGGCAAGGACTACATGAAAACTGGTTTTTATGCGCACACCCAGGCGGAAGAGCTGAAGTGTCCGGCTTATGAGCTCAACCAGCTGGTCGCCATCGAGGACGTGACCGCGCAAATCAAGGCCGCCGCCCGCCCAGGCACGTCGGCCGCCCAAGCCGGCCAGGCACAACGCGCCGAGATGTCAAAACTGGAAGAACAGTGCACGAAGAAGACAGGATTGCGCTGTGATGTGGTGACGCTCTATTCCGGGCAGGCCTATCACCTTTACCAGTACAAAAAATACACCGATGTGCGCCTGGTATTCGCGCCCGAGTTCGACGCCGCATTTTTCGGCGGCGATCCCGACAACTTCGAGTATCCACGCTATGACCTGGATATCTCCTTCTTCCGCGTTTACGAAAACGGCAAACCCGCGCACCTCGACAACTACTTTCGCTGGTCGCCCACCGGGGTAAAAGATCACGATCTCATCTTCGTTTCCGGCAACCCGGGTTCTACTGGCCGGCTGCTCACCGTGGCGCAGCTGGAGTTCCTCCGCGACGTGGACTATCCCTCGCGGCTGAAGATTTATCGCCAGCGCATCGGCATGCTGGAAAACTTCAGCGCCCAATCTCCGGATAATGCGCGCATCGCTCAGGAAGAGTTGTTTCTCTTTCAGAATTCTCTGAAGGCAATGACCGGCTATCTCGCCGGCCTGCAAGACAAGCAGCTGATGGCTAAAAAGGCGGCCGACGAGGAGAAACTGAAAAACTTCGTTAACGCCGATCCCAAGCGCAAGGCTGAATTCGACGATCCTTGGGCCGCGCTGGCCAAGTCCATGCAGGTCCAGAAGCAGATCTACCTGCCCCTGACCTATGTGGAGCGAATGCGCGGCTTCGCCGGCAATCTGGCGACTTATGCCCGCGACCTGGTGCGTGGCGCGGAAGAGCGCCCCAAGCCCAACGGTGAGCGCCTGCGCGAATACCGCGAGTCCGCCTTGCCTTCGCTGGAAGAGCGGCTGTTCTCGGCCGCGCCCATCTACAAGAACCTGGAAACCGCGCAATTGGCGGAGTCCCTTGCGGAATTGCGCGACGCCATGGGCGCCGGCAGCCCCGTCGTTCGCGATGCGCTCAATGGCAAGACTCCGGAACAGGCCGCTGATTACCTGATCACCAATACCAAGCTCGACGACGTCGCCGTACGCAAGCAGCTGTGGAATGGAGGAGAAGCGGCCATTCAAGCCAGTACCGACCCGCTCATCGTGCTCATGCGGAAGGTGGAGCCGCAAGCCCACCAGGTCCGCAAGCAATATGAAGACGAAGTGGAGTCGGTCGCCCGTCGCGACGGAGCCCTGCTGGCCCAGGCCCGCTTCGCCATGGGTGGCCTGAGTGAACCGCCGGACGCGGGCTTCACGCTTCGTCTCAGTTATGGCGAGGTGGAAGGCTATACCGTGGCCGGTAAACACTACCCCTACTACACCACCATCGGAGGCGCGTACCAGCATGCGGCGGCGCATGGGAACAAGCCGCCCTATCAGCTGCCCGAAAGCTGGATGACCCACAAAGCGCAACTCAAGCTGGCCACGCCGCTCAATTTTGTCTCCACTGCTGACATCATTGGCGGCAACTCCGGCAGCCCGACGGTGAACAGCAAAGGCGAGGTGGTCGGCATTATTTTTGACGGCAACATCGAATCGCTGCCTTGGAATTTCGTCTACAGCGACAAAGTAGGCCGCTCCATCAGCGTGGATTCGCGCGGCATCCTGGAGACGCTGCGCGGCGTCTACGGCGCCAACCGCGTCGTCGAAGAGCTGGAGGGTGGGAAGGAAAGCCCGGGGACACCCTAGACTCGGGCGCAATCAATCCGGCTACGCTACTGGGTGGCAGCGCCGGCTGGAGCCGACGTCACCGCGGCGGGGGGAATGGATAAGCTCTGGTCCAGCCGCAGCTTCATTCCCGACTGCGCGGGAATGTCTACGTCCTTGCCCTGCGTGGCCAGCACGTACCCCCCGCCGGCGATGGCGCCAATGGCCAGTCCTTTCAGGGCGCTGCCGAAAATCAGGCCGGCCACTGTGCCCAGGCCGGCGCCGATGCCCACATCTTTAGCCACGGTCTTGCCCCCGGTGCTGGAGGTGACTTCTCCTTCGTCATTCGCCTTTTTGTCGTGCACGGAAAGCAGCGTCGCTTCGATCGGGAAGGAGCGATGATTGGGCAGGGTTATGTCGCGGAAGCGGAAACTCAGGCGCCCCTTGCCGCGAACCATGGGCAGCGTTTTGCCCTGTTCCGATTCGGTCACCTCGCCGTTGATCACTGTGCCCGCGGGCAGCGCGATTTCCCCGTTGGCCGCGCGCACCGGCTGCGCCAGGGCAGCGGTGAAAGTGTCGCCCGTTTTCGCGGTTTTGCTGGAGAGCTCGTCCTGCAAAGTGGCATCGAGCTCGGTGCCCGCTGGAATCGTCAGTTGCGCAGGCGTGGTTGAAGCGGGCGACGCCGGCCGCGTTGCCAGCTGCGGGCTGGCGGCGGCAATCTGCTGCGGAGATTGGTCAAACACCGGCTGCGCGCCGGCAGCTACGGTTTGAAACCGGGCCTCCTGGTTGCGTGTTCCCTGCCCGGTATCGACCTGGAAATAGTAAGTGCTGCCGCCCTGCAGGCCGGAAAGATGGACGCGATGATAAGTATTGGCGCCCGGCTCTTCCGCGGTCTGGCTCAGACTCCCCTGGGCGGTACCGTAATACACTTTGCTCGGCGAAGGCGTACTGGTGGACCAGGTAATGACCGCCGAAGTGTCGTCGGCATACTGAATGCTGGGTCCTTTGGTGATCGCCGCCGCCACCGGCTGATTGATTCTGGCAGGCTGCAGGTTACGTTCGGCGGTCGCGCCCGCGGCTACGGTTTGGAAGCTGTTGGTGGCCAGGGTCGAGGCCGCGCCCGTATCGATGCGGAAGTAATAGGTGGTCGAAGGTTGCAGGTTTTGCAAGTCCAGCCGATGGAAGGT
This sequence comes from Terriglobales bacterium, assembly GCA_035295475.1. Lineage (GTDB taxonomy): Bacteria > Acidobacteriota > Terriglobia > Terriglobales > Acidobacteriaceae > JAICWP01. The sequence goes on along the minus strand of DATGIY010000516.1, from coordinate 384 downwards.
GCGGCTGTTGCGGTTCTCCGAAACCTGGGTCAGGCTCTTCTCGTCTTTGCCGTAATAAACACGGGATTCGGTAGGAACATCGGTCGTCCAGGTGACCACGGCAAATTGGTCATCCGCGTACTCGATGCTGGGACCTTGCGTGATGTGGACTGCCGGCGCGCTGGAGGGCGGAGCGGGCGGATTTTGCGTCATTGCCAGAGCCGCACATCCCAGCAAACACACCATTACTGCCCAAAGCCGCATTCTGCCCATAACCACCTCGCCTGTCCCTGATTGCAATGGATATTCATCCCATTTAGATGCAGAGTTGCCGTCTTCCGTAATTGTAAATCCGCCGCCCAGCCGGGACCGGTCCGGCCTGTTAGCATAATAGCGCGCGTCGTT
>DATGIY010000515.1:0-4944 GCA_035295475.1 Terriglobales bacterium | reverse complement strand
AAGATCTGGCAACCGCTTTACGAGCATATCTGCCAGGAAGCCGAAGAAAGCCAAACTTGGCCGCTGGCCATCGCGCGAACCGCGGATTCGCGCAAGTAAGCCCACTTGCTCCTCTCCCCGTAGTCTTTGGGTCTTCTGATTCGGCGACCCTTCGCCGCTGGGCCACAACTCTGGAACGCATCTCTCCGCCCACTTGGCGCGGTCTATCTGCAGCAAAATCTGCGGGTCGGCCTTAATCCTGACTAGGTATTTACCTAGTAATTAATCAGGTATCAGGCCGATTCGCCCGCTCTGCCCGGCAGTTCACAATACCTTCGACTTTAACCTTAGTAGTTCCTGTCAACCCTTCCCTGCACCGGCAGTTGTCCGCGGGGTCAGCCATTTTTTCGTAACCGGAGGTTCCCGTGCGTTTGGCTGCAATTTGGTCGTTGTTGCTTTTGCTGGCAGTTAGCCTTGGCTGCGGCTCGGCAGGTCTTAGCTCCAGTTCCTCGACCCAGGCCGCCAACCCCTCCAGCGTCTCCGTCACCCTGCAGCCAGTACAGCCAGCTTCACCGGTGCAAGTGGTTGCGACTGCCACTTCCCCCTCGCCCATTGTCCAATGGCAGTTGGCGGTTGATTCAACCGTTGTCTTGAAACAAGCAAGTTCGGCTCCCCAATTGACTGACTCGGTCCCGCTGACCGCCGGGCAGCACCAGATCACAGCCACGGCCAGCAATAGCACCGGCAAAACCGGCAGCGCCTCGGTTGCCGTCACGATCGGAACTGCAGGTGCTTCCGCTACTTCGCTCTCGGTCTCCTTGAAGCCTATTCCATCCGTGTCGCCGGCGACAGTGACCGCGACGGCGCAGGGGCCGAATTCCCTGACCGGCTGGGCCGTTTACCTGGATTCCAACCTTGTTTACAAGCAAAACACCTCGGCCAACACAATCACCCAATCCATACCTATGAGTTCAGGTCAGCACGAAATCATCGCCCGAGCGTGGGACACTAGCGGGGCTTATGCCACGGCCAGCGCAACCGCCGACATCACGACTTCCAATACAACTGCCAGCTCCGGTGGCCTGATTCCAAATCCTCCTTCTTCGGCCAAGACATGGAACGATGTAGAGGAAATGAAAGGCTGGTCCGATTGCGGCGCCTGCGCCGGTAATCCCAGCGGCACCGGCCCGGTCGGCAAGTACTGGTTCAAGCAAGGAGTTACCAGCCCTTCTCTCGACGGCAACAGCATGGAAACTTATATCGGGGGCTGGGTGCCCTGGGCTGATAACGTGTTCGGCTTCCATTTCGGGCCGCAGAACTGGGCCAATCACATTTTGTACACTGTGCATTTCCTCTGGAACGCACCCAAGACCACGAGCGCTGATGGTTCGTACGTGGTGCAGGCGGCGGAGTTCGATTCTTTCTTCTTCAGCAACGGATTTAAGTACATGTTCGGGACACAATGCGACTACGCCGGCGGATATTGGGGAATCTGGAATGGTCCCGAAAACAAATGGCAAAACACCTCGGTGAAATGCAACAAATTCCCTCCCAACCAATGGCACACGGTCACCTGGTACGGGGAACGCGACCAGAACCAGAAGAAAGTTCATTTCGTCGCTCTGGCCGTGGATGGCCATCAATCCAAGATTGATCGCTGGATGGACGCCGTGGGATCCGGCTCCAACGACGACTCCGGCATCCAGTTTCAGCAGGACAGCGATCGCTATGGCAGCCCCTGGAACGCGTGGGTGGACCAGATCAGCCTCACGGTCTGGTAGGCGTGGCCGTAGTCACAGTTGCCTGTGATCCAAGTCAGCGGCGGAAGCGGCCGCTTCGGCTAAGCTGGGGATGAATACTAAGGCCCATGCCGGAGCGCAATCAGAAAATCACCTTCCTCGTACTCGGCGCTGTCGGCTACATGGGGATGAACGGCATTCGCACCCTGCAGCGCCTGAACCGCCTGGTAGGGACTGATGTCTTTGACCGGGAGCGGTTCCTGGCCGTGGATTTAGACCTGGCCAGGGCGGAGGCGCGACGCCGTCCGGAATGGCAGGAGATCGCGACCCTGTTGGGTCAGGGCCCCCACGCCATCGCCGAATTCCATCACGCGCGGCCCTTTCTCTGGGGGCTCCGCACCGCCGACCCGCAAGGCTGGGTGATCATTTATGACGCCACGCCCTCCATCTTCCACAACGGACATCTGGTGCAAATCGCCGCTGACCGCGACCCCCGCGTCATTTATTTGGGGGAGAAGCCCATCTTTACCGCCTTATCCGATCTGCAAGCCGCGCGCCGCTTCTCGCCCGAGTGCAAGTTTTACTGCGACCTGATCGAGACCGAAAGCCCCGTATTCCGCGGCGTGACGCAATACCTGCAGGAAGAGCGCTCGCAGGTTGAGCGCCTGTGGATGTGGCGTGCCGGCAGTGGCGCCCTGCGCAAGGCTTTGCGGGCTGACCGTGAGGTGGTGTTCGGCGGTGCATTGGAAGACAAAGCGCTGCACGACTTTTCCATCACCCTGGGCTGGCTGGGCGGAGCGCGCGCCCTGGCCGCCACCCCGCCCCGGCATATTCGAATCCAGGGCGGCCGCCACTTCTGCATCTCTGACCGCGCCCTGCTTTCCCAGCAGGCCAGTTTTCTCAGCATGAACAATGGCCTGATCGCCTCGTTCGACCACATTCCCACCCTGGGCGAAGATTTTCATCGTGACCGCTTCCCCGCCGACGTGGTCACTGCCGTGGATTGCGATTGGGTGGTCAACGGCCGCAGCATCCCTGCCAGTTACCTGGTCAGCTGGGTGGGAGTAACCGGCTCGGCCTGGGAGGACGATTTTCGGCAGCGTTGGCATAAGGCAGGCCGACTGGAGATGCCTATTGGGCAGACCAGGGAAACCAGGCACATTGAGCAAGTTGGCCGCAGCTTCGAATGCGCCGTGCAAGAGGTGCGGCTAGCAATCGTCGAGTGCCGCGGCCGGCGCGGTCGGCAAACCGTTCTCTGCAATTTTCTGGGCAAAGAAACCTTCCCTGGCTTGCGTCGCTTTGCCAAAGTCTTTGATGAGCACGGCCAACTCGTGCACATCATCCATGAGGATCCGCAAGCGCCGGCGGGCGCGGCCAAGTTGCAGGACCTGGCCGACATTTTCAAAAGAATCATCCACGAAATTCGGGGAGAAGCATGCGCCGAGCACATTGGCCGGGACGCCACCTTACTGACCCACGAACTTATGCTGCAGGCCCATGAAAGCTTGCGGCGCCATGTGGCACAGCAGGCGGAGGCGAGCGGTGACGCAGTTCGCTGGTGGCAGCAGGCCTATAGGCGCTCGGCGGCGCTGTTCGCAGAGCGCATCCGCCCTGTGGCTGTAACCGCTGAGGAAACCGGGCACACAGAGCAAACCGCAACCAGTCTAGGATCACGAACCTGACCACTCTGTGGTGATTTCTTACTCCACGAATGATTGCTTCAGCTTTCTGAGCTGCTCAAACTCCTCGCCGCACCAGGCACAGTCACGGGAGACATGCCGCCAGGCGCTTTCCAGGTCGTCGGGCGGACGGAGCTGGCAACGGGCATAAGTACCCTCGATCTCGGAGAGATAAGCGGCGAGTTCCGGGTGGCGGTCCTGAAACAGCAGTTCGCTTTCGATGTGGCGGCCGCGGACGCTGATCTCCTGTTCCTCTTTCTCGGCGATGGCCCTCATAGCTTCATTCTGCCCGGGTAGTGCACATCCTGCCGTGACCCGAAGCACGCGCCACCGTGACATGGAGCAGGCCCACACTTTCCCGAATCCCTTGCCTGGTTCTCGCGAGCGCGGCTATGACCTGATTGAGCTCATGAAGAAAATTGCGGCCACGCATCATGCTTCCGTGGCCCAGTTGGCAATAGCCTGGCTTCTCGCCAAGCCCTACGTCAGCACGGTGCTGCTGGGCGCCAGCAAGATGACGCAGCTGGACGACAAGCTGGGCGCCGGCGAGTTGCAGCTCAGCGCCGGCGAGCTCGCTCAACTCGATGCGGCGACCGCCCCCACGCCTCTCTATCCCCAGTGGTTCCAGGGGAAGACGCTGGATCAGCAGCAGAAAGAAGCGGTAGCTGCGAGTCGTTAGCCTGCCCCGGCTGCCGCGTACCCGCCCCAGGGAGTGAACCGCTCTCGGCATCAGGAATAGGGCGCGCTGCGGTTAACTCCGGGGCGGAATCCTGCATCACACCTTAATCCTCACTACTGGACAAGGTTGATTGCTGCGTATTCTGCGATGGGCGAAACCGTTGCTGCTGGGTGCTTCTCTCTTCTCTCTTTCCAGCATGATGGCCTCGACCGCCCTCGCTCAGGTCAGGGGCGGCTTAACTGCTTACAACAACGCTCTCCCGGATGCGCCTCAGCCCGAGCAGGCAAGTTCCGGGCAAAATGTCGCACAGCCGGCCGGTGCTGGGACCATCACCGGCACGGTGCTCGATACCAATCGAGACGTATTGCAGGGTGCGCGGGTGACGCTGGCGGGACAGTCGGGGTCTGTTACCCGATCCATAGAATCGGGTATTGACGGGCAGTTCACGTTCTCCGGTTTGCCCCCGGGCCTGTATCAGCTCACGGTCACCGCGCCAGGAATGCGCCCCTTCACCTCTCCTCAGATCTCCGTCCAGGCCGGCGAATTCCACATTGTGCCCGCGATAACCTTGAAGGTTTTCGGCGGCGAAACTCATGTGACCGTGACGGCTAACAAGGCGCAACTGGCCGAGCAACAGGTGCAGATCGCCGTGCACCAGCGCATCGCGGGCGTCATTCCCAATTTCTACAGCACCTACGATTGGAATGCGCCGCCTATGGGAGCGAAGCAGAAATTTCAGCTGGCCTTTCGCTCCATCATCGACCCGGTTTCCTTCTTAAGCGTGGCCGGAGTGGCGGGCGCGGAGCAATATCAGAATGTGTTCCCGGCCTACGGGGGCGGATTCGAGGGATATAGCAAACGATACGGC
>DATGIY010000514.1:0-4455 GCA_035295475.1 Terriglobales bacterium | reverse complement strand
GGCCAAAGTCGGAGAGCGCAGAATAACGTCCTCCAATACTGGGCACTCCGTGGAATATGCGGCGGAAGTTGTCGCCCTCAGCCACATGCTGCATCTTCGATCCAGGGTCGGTGATGGCGACGAAATGCGAGCCGGCGTTCTCGGCGCCCACTGCCCGCTGCACTCGTTCGAAAAAGTACTGCTTGAAGATATTCGGTTCCAGAGTACTGCCCGACTTGCTGGAAACGATGAAAAGAGTTCTGGCGAGGTCCACCTTGCCTTCGACGGCCCGAATCTGTGCTGGGTCGGTGGAGTCGAGGACGTGCAGTTCCGGGTAGCCGGCAAACTTGCCAAAAGTCGTCCGCAGCACCTCCGGGCACAAGCTCGATCCTCCCATGCCGAGCAGCAGCGCATGGCTAAAGGCACCACTGCGCGCACACTCACCCATGGTCTTCAGGTGGTGGATGTTTGCGAGCTGATCATGGGTGATACCCAACCACCCCAGCCAGCTGCTTTCATCCGTGCCGGTCCACAGCGTAGAATCGCGCTGCCAGAGCCGCCGCACCTTGCCTTCCGCACGCCAATCATCCAGCATTTCCCGCACCATCTTGCCAAGGTCGGGAGCTAGCCGGTAAGTCTGGTGGTTGATTTTCGCCCGGATGCGCGAAGCAGTGGATTTTTCCACCGCCGCCAGGAGCTGATCGAATGCTTGCGAGAAAAGCTGCAAGCCTTCCTCCAGCAGTCTGGCCGTGACCTCATCCATGGAGATGTTGACCGCGCGCAGCGTATCCATCACATCGCGAGCCGCCTCAAGGTCTTCGGCCAGGCTCATACGGGGGCGGCCGTGGTCGCGGAAAGCCTGCACCGTGACCGGCGGCATGGTGTTCACGGTGTCGGGCCCGATTAGTTCCTCAACATAGATCACATCACGATAGTTCGGGTTTTTCGTGCTGGTGCTGGCCCACAGCAGTCGCTGCGTTTGCGCGCCGCGTGCCGCCAGGGCTCGCCAGCGCTCACTGCCGAAAATCTTCTGGTAGCGCTCGTAGGCCAGCTTGGCATTGGCGATAGCTACTTTGCCCAAGATGCTGCGCAACAGCGCGCGTTCGGAGGGCTGAACCGCAGCCTGCAGCCTAGCGGTGGCCAGCGCATCCATCGCAGAATCGATCCGGCTGACGAAGAAGCTGGCCACGCTGGCCAGCTTTCCTACCGGGTTGCGCCGGGCATAATCCTCCACTCCGGCGATATAGGCCTGTGCGACCTTCTCGTAGACCGCCTCTGAGAACAGCAGCGTGACATTCACATTGATGCCTTCGCTGATGAGCTGCTGGAAGGCGACAATGCCCTCATTCGTGCCTGGAACTTTGATCATCACGTTGGCGCGAGCGACGTCCTTCCACAGGCGGCGGGCTTCCTCCAATGTGCCCTTGGTATCGCGCGCCAGGTAGGGAGAAACCTCCAGGCTGACGTAGCCATCGCGCCATCTTGTGGCCTCGTACACCGGGCGTAACAGATCGGCAGCATCCTGGATGTCGCGGATTGCCAGCTGTTCGTAGCGGGTTTTCGCGTCCAGATCGACGTTGCCGGCGAGCGACTGCAGGAAAGCGGTGTAATCGGTGCTGCCCGCGATCGCCTTCTCGAAAATGGAAGGGTTGGAGGTGACCCCGCGCACGCCATCTTCCTCCAATAGGCGCCGCAGCTCGCCGCTGGTGATCAGGCTGCGCCGAATGTAATCCAACCACACGGACTGTCCATAATTCTGCAGTTCGCGTAATGGGTTGGCCTTGCTGGGTTCAACGACGATTGCTGGCTGCATATTCAGTTCCCCGATCCTGGAGCTCTACCCGAGGTTCTTAAGCGCCGCGATAGCTAGGGCTTCTCCGCCAACAACTCGCGGCCCACGGCTAATAACGCGTCGGGGGTAAAGCCAAATTTTTTTTGCAGTTCTTTCAGTGGCGCCGAGGCTCCGAATGTCTTCATACCAATGCACCGGCCTCTCGGGCCGACGTATTGCGACCACCCCAGGGTGGACGCCTGCTCTACGGAAATTCGACGCAGCACTTCCGACGGCAGCACCTGTTCCCGGTACTCACGGCTCTGCTGTTCAAAAATCTCCCAGGAGGGCATGCTGACCACCCTCGCCTTCGCCCCTTCGGCGGTAAGCTTTTCGTAAGCGTCAATGGCCAGGGCCACCTCGCTGCCGGTGGCGATGAACAGCAGCTCAGGAGTTCCGCCTTTGGCATCCGCCAGCACGTAGCCGCCTCGACAGACGCCTGAGGCAGGAGCATAACGGCTGCGATCCAGAGTGGGCAACGCCTGGCGCGACAATATCAGAGCAGCCGGCTGATGACGAAGTTGCAAAATCAGGCGCCAAGCTTCCACTACCTCGTTGGAATCCGCAGGGCGGAGCGTAACCAGGTTTGGGATGGCGCGCAACGAGGCCAGCTGTTCAACCGGCTGGTGAGTCGGTCCGTCTTCTCCAACTCCAATTGAATCATGAGAAAAGATGTAGATGACCGGAATCTCCATGATCGCCGCTAGTCGCACAGAAGGTCGCAGATAGTCGCTGAAAATCAGAAAGCCGGAGCCAAAAGGGCGCGTCTTGCATAGCGACATGCCGTTCAAGACCGCAGCCATGGCATGCTCCCGAATGCCGAAATGCAGGTTGCGGCCGGCATAATCTGCGGAGGTGAAGTCACCTGCCCCATCGAAAGTCAGCCGGGTCTTGGTGGAGGGCGCCAAATCGGCCGAGCCGCCCAACAGCCAGGGTATGTTTCGGGCTACCACATTCAGCACTTTAGCGGAGGCATCGCGCCCAGCAACTCCTTTGGGATCCGGCGGATAAACTGGCAGGTCGCGGTCCCAACCCGATGGCAGCTCACGCCGTTGCATTGCTTGCAGGTGTTCCGCCAGCTCGGGATAGTTCTGGCGATATCGGACAAACATCTCCTCCCAGCGCTGCCGGCACTGTTTTCCCCGTCTGCCGATGCCATCACGGAAGTGCTGGCGCACCCCCTCCGGAACGTAAAACTTGGCATCTTCCGGCCAACCGTAATTGCGCTTGGTGAGCCTGATCTCCTCCTCCCCCAGGGGCTCGCCGTGGGCCCCGCTGGTATCTTCCTTATGCGGGGCCCCATACGCAATGTGGCTGTCTACAATGATGAGCGTCGGCCGGTCTGTAGTGCGCAAAAAAGTGTTATAGGCACGGCTCAACATTTCCAGATCGTTGGCATCTCCAACCCGGGTGACGTTCCAACCGTAGGCGATAAAGCGCGTGGCCACGTCATCGCTGAAGGCCCAGTTGGTGTGACCTTCGATGGTGATCTTGTTGTTATCGTAAATCCAACAGAGATTGGAGAGTTTTAAGTGCCCGGCCAGAGAAGCCGCCTCGTTGCTGAGGCCCTCCATCATGCAACCGTCACCGCACAAGGCATACACGTTGTAATCGAAGACCTCAAAACCGGGGCGGTTGAAGTAGGACCCCATCCAGCGGCCCGCCAGGGCCATGCCGACGCTGGTGGCTACGCCCTGCCCCAAAGGTCCGGTAGTGGTTTCCACACCCGAAGTCCAGCGGTATTCCGGATGACCCGGACATTTGCTGTCCATTTGCCGAAAACGCTTAATATCTTCCAATTTGACCGATAGTTCCCCCAAGCACTCATAATCGGGATCTACGGCCTTGACCTCGCACAAGTGCAGCAGCGAATACAACAACATGGAGGCATGGCCGATAGAGAGTACGAAGCGGTCCCGATTGGGCCAGATGGGGTCTTGCGGGTCAAAACGCAGAAACTGCTGCCACAGACAATAGGCTACCGGCGCCATGGCCATGGGTGTCCCGGGATGCCCGGAATTAGCCTGCTGGACGGCGTCCATGGAAAGGGTGCGAATGGTGTTAACCGCGAGCAGGTCCGGACGCGGTGTACTGATTGCAACGGGCTGGCTGGCGCTCATGCAGGCTCCGCGGTCGAAAAATTCGTTCTAAAAGCCGCAAGGAGGCAGGTCTTAGCTGGGTACCGTTTGTCCGTGATTATGGTGTGTGGTGCGGTCCCGCCCCAGAAACCGCGTCAGAATACACCTTGCCCCTGGCAGCGGGCCAAATTATGAATGCTTTTACTGCCTTGTCAAGCGACCAAATGCGGTTTTTGTGGCTCCCGCATTGCTGCCGCAAAATGGTTGCCGGGGGCACTTGTTTGTGGTAGGAAGTTATGCGCTTTGTGGGCTGCGGGAGACGGGACGTTCCTGCAATAACATTTCGTGTACTTTCTGCTATCACCCCGAAAATCGGCGGTTTTTTGCGACAGCCTGCAATGCTTGGCTGCCCTGAGCTGGTCAATGTCCGCGACGTGCCTCCCGTGGGAAGGGGTGGTTTAGGGATGCGTCGGAAATCCAGTCCCTCTCCCCCCCTGTCCCCTTCCCCTACTAGTCAGCCGGAGGCGATGCCCAGCTCTGCAGAGAGACGCCGGCTGCAAGAAGGAC
>DATGIY010000513.1:0-2979 GCA_035295475.1 Terriglobales bacterium | reverse complement strand
GATTCCCACCAGCACCATGCCGCCGGCACCGCCTTCGACGTTCCCGGTGACGTTTCCGCCGGGATCCTATGCGATTACTTCGGGCATCGATCAGTCGCTGCGGACGCCGTATTCCTACGCTGCCGATTTTTCCATCGAGCGTCAGTTGCCGGGGCGGATGACCTTGGACATCGGATACGTGGGACATTTTGCCCATCGGTTGATGGTCCTGGACGACATAGCCACCCCTATGGATCTAGTAGATCCGAAAACCGGGATCGACTACTTCACCGCCGCCAGCCGACTCTCGCAAATGTGGCGCGCGGGGGTTCCCGAAAACAGTATTTCTCCCGCGGCTATCGGACCGACAGCGCAATACTGGCAGGACATGTTCGCAACCCAGCCCTCTTACCTGCTTTGTTCCAGCGGTTTCAATAACAGCACGACTAATTTTTGGACTGGAGTCTACGACGTATTTGGGCCGGGCTGCGGAAGCCTGTACAACGAGAGTTCCGGCCTCTACTTACTGGACACGATCGGGCTTCCCACCGCACCGGTGACCGGGCTGAACAGTTACTTCAACAGCCAGTACTCTTCGCTTTGGGACTGGCGGTCCATCGGCTACTCCAACTACAACGCACTGCAAGTGGGACTGCACAAGCAGATGAGCAATGGGGTGCTGTTCGGCTTCAACTACACCTACAGCAAGTCCAACGATATCGGCTCAATGGCGGAACGCGGCACTCACTATTTGACCGACAGCGTGATCAATGCTTGGGCGCCAAGCCAGATGTACGGGCCGAGCGATTTCGACTTGCGGCATCAGATCAATGCCTACTGGGTGGCAAATTTGCCCTTCGGTCACGGCCGGGCCTTCGGTGGGGGGATAAGCAACTGGGCCGATGCCATCGTTGGCGGCTGGCAACTGGGAGGTACTACCCGCTGGACCTCCGGGTATCCAGCCAGTGTGTTTATGGGCTACGTCTGGCCGACCAACTGGGATGAGATGGGCTGGGCCAATGTGACCGGCCAGCCGATCGCTACGGGGACCACGGTGGTGAACGGCGTTCCTAACGTCTTCAAGGATCCGACACAAGCGCGCCAGGGCTTCGATTACGCATTCCCCGGCCAAAGCGGTGTGCGCAACAATATCCGCGGCGATGGCTTCTTCGCCGTGGACATGAATCTGGCGAAGACGTGGAAGATTCCGCATAAGGAACAGCAGAGCGTGCAACTGCGCTGGAGCGTCTTCAACGTTACGAACAGCACCCGGTTCGACGTGTATTCCATGCAGGATGAGTGGGATGTGGCGAACACGTTCGGGAACTATACGCAAACCCTCACTGAACCGCGGGTCATGGAGTTCTCCCTGATCTATCAGTTCTGAGCGGGGGGTTCTTTTGCCGGGCCCGGTGGCGGTCCGCCGGGCCCGTTTAGTTTTGCCACCCAGATACGCCTTCCTGGCTTTTTTGCCCTGGGGCAACTTCTCTTCCCCGGCCCCTCGCCGCAGATTGTTCGTTTGTGATCGATCGCTAACGTTTCTCTAGCTTTATGATGTTTTATGCACGTTCTTTATCGTATAATCCCGCTCCATGCTGGCGGAGGAACGGCGCCTGCAAATTCGCGAAATTCTCGCCGCGCAACGCACGGTCACCGCCTCCGACCTCTGCCTGCGTTTGAGCGTGACCGCGGCGACGGTGCGACGTGACCTGGCGGTTTTGGAGCGAGAAGGGGTATTGGTGCGCTCGCACGGGGGCGCGGTGTCGCGCATGTCGAGCACAAACTTCCAGCCCTCCTATGACGCCCTGCTGCGCAGCAACAGCGAGGAAAAACGGCAGATCGCTGGCGCCGCCGAAGCGCTGATCATGGACGGCGACACGGTTTTCCTGGAAGGCAGCACCACGGTTTTCGAGTTGGCCCGAAGGCTGGTCCACCGCCACCGGCTGACGGTGGTAACCAATTCTCCCCTTATCGTTTGCGAACTGGAGCGGAGCCCGGGGGTGAGCGTTCTCTGCACCGGCGGCGAACTGCAGAAAGATACGTTTTACCTTTCGGGCGAGTGGGCGCAGCGAGCTCTGTCGGAGATTCGGCTGGACAAAGCGATTCTCGGAATAAGCGCCATCGATACGGAATACGGGATCTCGACCGCCCACCACGCGGAAGCGCACATCAAGCGCATGGCGTGCCGTGCGGCGAAAACCAGGATTGCATTGGCCGATAACGGGAAGTTCGGCCGGCAGTGCTTCGCCTATGTAGGACCAGTCAGCGATCTCGACATCCTGGTGACCGACTCCGGTACAGAGGATAGGCACATCCAGGAACTACGCGACTGCGGCCTGCAGGTGGTGGTAGCGGATAGCACGTTAAAGGGCAAGATTCGTAAGCAATCGAACGCAAACGATTGACATTCGAAAGGTAATGAAATAACGTTAGGCGGTTTCCTAGAAAGGAGTCTTGTTGAGCGACTGTGGCAAAAGGGTACGGCTGTGCCGGGTCCTGGGCGGAACGGGCCATCGCGCGCTGGTTGTGGCCTTTGATCATGCTCTGGTATTGGGACCGATCCCGGGGACGGAAGATCCCCTGGGCCAGATCGGGCGCTTCGCCGCCGCCAAAGTAGACGCGGTCCTGCTGAACCTGGGGCTGATTCGCCGATTTGCAGCTTCCCCACCCCAAGGTCGTCTGCCCGCCCTGATTGCGCGCATCGACTGGACCACCGTCTGGGCAGCGATCACCAATAATGGAACGCGGGAACTGCGCAGCGCCTTGCTGGCGCGGCCGGAAGACGCCTTGCGGCAAGGCGCGGACGCGGTCTTGACCTACATGGTGGTAGGCACCGGAGACGCGGACTTTGAGGCCAAGGAAATCGCCCGCACCGCCGAGGTGGCGCGGGAATGCGAGCGCGTTGGCATTCCCCTGATCGTGGAGTCGCTGGCACGGGGCAAGATGGTGGCCAATCCCGGGGAACCCAAGTGGCTGAACCTGCATACGCGCATGGCCACG
>DATGIY010000512.1:0-3729 GCA_035295475.1 Terriglobales bacterium | reverse complement strand
CATTGGAGGCATGGATTCCCAGAACCCGGCCCACTTCAGCCAGGGTGCGCTGGTCGAGATAGTAGGACGCGAGCAGAAAGCGGTCCTCAGCGGTGAGCGCGGCTAAGGCGTCATCCACAGCCGTATTCAGGCGCGGATCCACGGCAGTCTGCGAGTCATCAGCGGGCGCGGCGTACTGAGTTCCGGCTTCTACCTGCTCCTCCAGGCTGACCAGGCGCTTCTGCGTGCGATAGCGGTTGATGTATTCCTGGGCCAGGACGGTACGCAGCCAACCCTCGAGTGAACCCCGCCCGGTGTAGAAGTCCAGCTTGCAGACGCGTTTCCCCTCGCGGGTGGAGGTGCCGTAAAGATCGGCATAGAGAGAATCGGCCAGCTCACGGCCCCTCGAATCCTCATTCGCGATGTGGTGCGCAGCGGTGTAGAGCTTCTCACGAAAACGCAGAAGAAAAGTCTCCCAGGCAGCCTCGTTGCCGGCGGCGCAGGCGCGGGCCAAGACCAGTTCCTGAAGACGAAGCGCGGCAAACATCTGGCGGGCGGCAGCCGGTGGGTCGGTGGCGGCGAGATGCTTGCAGCCAACCTGGTACAGGATTTCGCGCAGCCTGGCAGGCGTGATGCCGTACTTCTGCCCTTCGCATCGGGGAAAGAGCTCCTCGACAACGGCGGGCAGCGCCGAAGCCCAGACAGGTTCGGGTGGATTGGCGCTAGGACTCATGGCGATGCAGCGATACTACCAATTTTCGCATTGGCAAGCCGAGCTTTGCGCGGGAGGTGAGGATTTGGTCAGGCGGAGGGTTGCTCGGGAGAAGCGGCGGAATCTTGCCGCACCTGCTTGAGGTGAGCCCGCATGCACTCGCGCGCGCGATCGGAATCGTGATTCTCGATGGCTTTTAGAATGCGCTTGTGATGGTACTGCCCGCGCTCGGGGCCGCCTTCCACCAGGAAGATTCGCAAGCGCTGTTCGCGCAGCAGCCCGACGATGGAGTCGATCAGCGACAAAATCAGCGGATTGGCCGCCGCTTCGGCCAGAGAAAGATGGAAGTCCAGATCGGCCTCGATGAAGGCATCGGCGTCATGCTTGGCCGCGTCCATGACGGCCACGGCTTCGCGCATGGTAGCCAGGTGCTGCTCCTCGGCACGGGATGCAGCCAGAGCGGCAATCTCCGGCTCCAGAATATCGCGCACCTCGGCCAGCTGCGTGGAACCATCAGCGCTGCCGATGCGCATCATCAGGTCAAAAGACTGGCGGATGGCTTGCGAAGTGCCGTTGGTGATAAAAGTTCCGCGTCCGGAATAGGCTTCCACCAGCCCCTTCTCGCGCAGGGCTTTGACGGCCTCACGCACGGCCGTGCGGCTCACCCCAAACTGCTGGGCCAAATCGCGTTCCGCCGGCAGCTGATCGCCAGGCTTGAGGGTGCCCTTCAGGATGGACTCCTCGATCTGCTGCACGATCTGCTCGTAAAGGCGGGCGGTGCGAATAGCCTTATACATGGGCGACTCCAGGGCTGGGCCCCTGTCGGGCCACTATACCAAACTGCGAACATCAGGCAGCAAGCAAAGCGGGAGGCGAAGCATCTTTCTGGTGCAGCTGCAAACCGCGATGCTGCAGAGAATTGCAGCCGAGGAATGGCCATGGCCACGAAGGAACAATGTGCTTGACGCTGGAGGACGTATGGTGGTACAGCTGTCACACCAATTTCGGCCGCATTACGAGGTAAGGCCCCCAACTACTTCTCTGATATGGCAGAAGACGCGACCCGGCGAGAATTCCTGCAGTGGACTGGCGGCAGCTGGGCGCTGGTAGCCGCAGGCAAATTGCCCTGGATCAACCAGCAGGATTCTGCTCCCCGCTCCCAAGCTAAGCCTGAGGCCGGCAACCTGCTTACCAATCCCCGCTACGCGGTAGGGGCAAAGTTTCGACTCAGCCAGTTCATCAGGCGCGGCGCCGACCCGCAACCGGCCGAAGCCGTGTTCCGTTCCCTCAACGATCTGGCTGCGGAGCCGTGGGTCGCGGCCTGGACGCGCCTGGCCGAACCCTGGGAACAGCAAGCCGCGCGGGCGGAAGCCCAGGGCCAGAGCGAAGCCGCGAAAACTGCCTACAGCAAAGCGGCCATGTACTACGGGATTGCCAAGTTCCCGGTGATCAACCATCCCGCCAAACAGGTTGCCTACCGCCGCTGCATTGACAATTACCTCAAAGCGGCACATTACTTCGAGCCTCCGCTCGAGCGGGTGGTGATTCCCTTCGCGGGCAAGGAAATTATCGGCTACCTGCGATTGCCCAAGGGCGTGACCAGGCCTCCGGTAGTCATCGCGACCGGCGGCATTGACGTCTACAAGGAGGATCGCGATACCTCAGAACTGCTGGAAGCCGGGCTGGCCGCTTTTTCCACCGATATGCCGGGCAACGGACAATGTCCGTTGTGGTATACGCCGGACGCGGACCGCTTCTACAGCGCGGTGATTGACTACCTTCTGACGCGCAAAGATGTGGACGGAACGCGCATGGGGATTCTGGGCCGCAGCTACGGGGGATATTGGGGCGCGAAGATGGCGTACGTGGAGAGTAAACGCCTGCGCGCGGCGGTGGACTGGGGCGGGCCCTCGCATTTCACCTTTCAGCAGGATTGGTTTGAGCACTTGGAGCAAGATCGCCTGTACCTGTGGTCGCTGCTGGACTCGATGATTTACGCGCACCATGTTCGCGATCTGAACGAGTTGCGCCAACAGGCGCCCACGCTGTCGCTGCAGGCGCAGGGCTGGCTGGACAAGCCCTGCGCGCCGCTGCTGGTGGTAAATGGCGAAAAAGATCCCTGGATCAATATCCGCGATTTGTATCTTCTTCTGGAAAACGGCGAGCCCAAGTCTGCCCGCACCTATGCTAATGGCGGGCACATGGGCGGCGATCCGCACGCCGACAACATGGTGGCGGCCTGGCTCAAATTGCATCTGCTCAGGACATAGGACATGCGCACATTCTGCTGTTTGCTGGCAGTGATACTCGTTTCCGGCTGTGCTGCCCTGGGGCAGCCGGCGAAACTGGCCACGGTTCGCGTGGTAACGCTGTTTCCTTCCCTGCCCATCGTGGTGGCGCAGAAAAACGGCTATTTCGCAAAACATGGCATCGAACTGCAGAACGAGCACGCGCCGAACTCGAGCGTTTTGCGCGGCATGCTGGCCAGTGGCAAGGCCGATATCGGGCACGCGGCCGTCGATAATGCGGTGGCCATGGTGGAAGACGCCGGGGCGGACGTCATCATTGTCATGGGCGGCGATGGGGCCACGAACGACCTGATTGTCCAGCCCGACATCAAAAATTTTGCGGATTTGCGCGGGCGCACGCTGATCGTGGACGCTATCAACACGGCTTACGCGCTGCAGCTCAAGAAAATTCTGCTGCTCCATGGTCTGAAGCCGGGACACGACTGCCAGTTGAAGGCCCTGGGCGCCACTCCCCTGCGACTCAAGGCCATGGGAGAAAACCGCGAGTATGCCGGTTCCATGCTCGGCCCGCCGGCTTCCTTCGAGGCTAAGAAACGGGGATTCCGCAGCCTGGGCTCGACGTTGCAGTTCATCGGAGCGTACCAGGGATTCGGCGCCTTTGTGCAGCGGCCGTGGGCACGGGAGCACGCGGACGTGCTGGAGCGCTACCTGGCGGCTTATATCGAAGCGCAGCGCTGGCTGCTCGATCCTGCCAACAAGCAGAAAGTGATAGATCTGCTGGTTAGCGGT
>DATGIY010000511.1:0-4063 GCA_035295475.1 Terriglobales bacterium | reverse complement strand
CCCCCATTGCCGGCGTCATTCTCTCTATCGAACTGCTGCTGTTTGAATTCAAGGCCCGCTCCTTTATTCCCCTGGTGATCGCCAGCACTCTTGCCACCGCAGTGCACTGGTGGCTGCTCGGGCGTGGCCCGATGTTCACCGTGGGGCAGATCGACTTTGGTGTGCCCCGGGGATTGCCGTTCTATGTGGTGCTGGGGCTGCTGTGCGGCGTGGCCGCGGTCGTCTTCAGCAAGGCGTTGTATTTCGTCGAGGACCAGTTCGAAAAGCTTCCCCTGGATGACATGTGGTGGCCGGCGATTGGCGCGGTCGGCCTGGGTGTGATCGGATATTTTGTGCCGCGGGTCTTGGGAGTTGGCTACGACACGATCGGCGACATTCTGAACAATCACCTCGCCGTAAAGATGCTGCTGCTGGTGCTGGTGTTTAAGACCGTGGCCCTGGTGATCTCGCTGGGGTCAGGCACTTCCGGCGGCTTGCTCGCGCCCATGTTCATGAGCAGCGCCGCCTTGGGCGGTGTATTTGCCGACGGAGTCAACTGGCTGTTCCCCGCAGCCCATGTGGCGCCTACCGGGTTCGCGCTGGTGGCCATGGGAGCCGTATTTGGCGCGGCGGCCCGAGCTCCCTTTACTTTCATCATCTTCGCATTTGAGATCACGCGCAATTACGACTCGGTACTGCCGCTCATGCTGGTCACCGTGATTGCTGACGCGATTGCCATGCTGCTGTCGCACAGTTCCATCATGACCGAGAAGCTGGTGCGCCGCGGTCTGCATATCGAGCAGGATTATGAATCAGACGTGCTGCAGGAAGTGGCAGTCTCGGAGGTCATGGACCGCAACGCCGCCACCGTTCCCCCGGAGATGACGGTGCGGGAGTTGGCGGATCGCATCGCGCGTCGCGATCCGGAGGCGATTGCTCATCAAGGCCATCCCATTGTCGATCATCAGGGAAAGCTGGTAGGAATCATCACTCGTTCTGATTTGTTACGCGCGCTGGAGAAGGACGCCAGCGGCCAGATGCCCGTGCTGGAGGCGGGGACGAAAGATCCTATCGTGGCTTATCCCGATGAGCTGCTCTATGATGCCGTGGCACGCATGTTGCGCCAGGATCTCGGAAGGCTGCCCGTGGTCAGCCGGGAAGACCCGAAGCGTGTGGTTGGCTACCTGGGCCGGTCGCAGGTGATGATGGCGCGTGCCCGGCGCCTGGAGGAAGAGTACGTCCGCGAGCCGGGATGGATTCACTTTCGGTTTTTACCCTAGAAGCAGCATTCAGAAGTCACAATCAGCACTCAGTTACCCCAACGTCGCGCCGGCGCTCTCGCCCGCGTATAGGGCCGTCCTCTCGACGGATATGGCGAGGGCATCTTGCCCTTGCCTCAAGGCACCCTCAGCTCACCAATTCCGTTCACGCGCTGAATGCTGAGTGCTCGTCCTGCTATTCACCCGCGGGCTGCTCCTTGGCCAGCAGCTTCTTCTTCCGTTCCGTTCCCCAGCGATAGCCGCCCATTTCGCCATTGCCGCGGACCACGCGGTGACAGGGAATGAGCACCGCCACGGGATTGCTGGCGCAAGCGCGGGCTACGGCGCGGGCGGCTTTCGGCTGACCTATGTCTCCCGCCACCTGCCGGTAGCTGCGGGTGCCGCCATAGGGAATGCGCAGCAGGGCTTCCCATACCTGGCGCTGAAACGCAGTGCATTGCAGGTCCAGGGGAACACCGGGATGGGGCTGGCGGCCAGACACCGCGTCCACTACTTCCTTCACCCAGGAGCGGAGGTCCGAGGTGTCCTGCGTGATCTCGGCGGCGGGAAATTCGGCTTCCAGCGAGCGTTGAAGCTGGCGATCGGATTCGCCGAACTGTACAGCGCACACGCCCCGGTCGGTTGCCGCCACCAGTACCCGGCCCAGAGGACTGTTGGCGACGGCATAACGAATCGTCATGCCAGCCCCGCCGCGGCCGTAAGTGGCAGGCGTCATGCCCAGGCGTTCGTTGGCAGC
This sequence comes from Terriglobales bacterium, assembly GCA_035295475.1. Lineage (GTDB taxonomy): Bacteria > Acidobacteriota > Terriglobia > Terriglobales > Acidobacteriaceae > JAICWP01. Next base: position 2,068 of record DATGIY010000511.1, on the reverse strand, counting down.
CTCGTAAATGCGGCTGCTGGAGCCGTAACCAGCTTCATAAGTGGCCGCGGTTACGTTGTAGCCCTGGCGCAGACGCGCCTTCAGGCCGTGAATCCGGTGCCCGGCGATGTATTGTCGGGGAGAAATTCCCAGCACTTTTTTGAACATGCGTTGCAGGTGGAAGGCGCTATAACCGGAAATGCGGCTCAGTTCCCGCAAGGTTACCCGACGCTCCGCATGGTTTTCCAGATAGCGGCAAACGCGCGCCACCACATCGTGTGCGGAGGTGCCGTCGCGGTCGGGATGGCAGCGATGGCAAGCGCGGAAGCCCGCCTGTTCGGCCTGCTGTGGGGCTGCGAAGAACGTAACCTGCTCGCGCCGTGGCCGGCGGGAGGGGCAGGAAGGCCGGCAGTAAACGCCGGTGGAACGCACGGCGTAAACGAACTGCTGGTCAAAACGCGGGTCGCGGCCCAGTACGGCGGCCCAGCGCTGATTGCTGATTGCAAGATGGTTTGCGGTTGTCATGTCCGCAGAGTACGGCGACCCTGGAAACCATGCTATCCGAAAATTGCTGTGAAAAGGAGGCTGGTGGCTGGCCTCGCTGGAAATCTCCGCATTGTCATCCGAACGGAGTTGAGCAATCCCCCTTGCCGGATCGCTCGGCGGAGTCGGGAGAGCTTGCGTATACTCGCATAACGCAGACCGTTTCCCAGCTGTCCTCTGAATCCAGCCTTGCAGCACTTCTGCATAGCCGCGTAATCTCATGGGCCATGAAAACAACATGGCTAGTGGGTGTGCTCTTTGCGGGTCTGTGTTTCGCTTCTGCAATGCAGGCGCAAAACCTGCCCAAACCGGCGGAAGGCGATTTTGTGGCGAACAACTTCCGTTTCCGCTCCGGCGAAGTGCTGCCGCACTTGCGCCTGCACTATGCCACTCTTGGCAAGCCGATTCGAGATGGCCAGGGAAAGGTGACCAACGCCGTGCTGATTCTGCACGGCACCACGGGGTCGGGGCAGCAGTTTATGCGACCGGAATTTGCCGGCGTGCTGTTTGGACCCGGGCAACTGCTGGATGTAAGGCGTTATTACATTGTCCTGCCCGACTCCATAGGGCATGGACACTCCAGCAAGCCCAGCGATGGCCTGCACGCGCGTTTTCCTCGCTACGACTATGCCGATATGGTCAATGCCCAGCACCTTCTGCTCACCCAGGGGCTGAAGGTGAATCACATGCGCCTGGTCATGGGTACCTCCATGGGCTGCATGCATACCTGGATCTGGACCGAAACTTATCCTGATTTCATGGACGCAGCCATGCCCCTGGCCTGCCTGCCGGTCCAGATTGCCGGGCGCAATCGCATGATGCGCAAGATGATCATGGACTCCATTCGCGACGATCCCGGGTGGATGGGCGGGGAATACAAGCAGCAGCCCGCCGGCATGAAGAGTGCCGCGTATGTGTTTTTGTTCATGGTCAGCAGCCCGCTGCAGATGCAGAAAAACTATCCCACGCGGGACCAAGCCGACGCTTTCCTGGACCATTTTGTGAAAATGGAAACGAGTCACCTGGATGCCAATGACACGCTCTACGCGTTCGATGCTTCCCGCGACTACGATCCCTCCGCCAGGCTGAACTTGATCAGAGCGCCGGTGATGTTCGTCAACTCGGCAGATGACCAGATCAACCCGCCCGAACTGGGCATTACGGAGCGAGAGATCAAGAAAGTGAAGAAGGGTCGTTTCGTGCTGCTCCCTATTACCGATCAAACCCGGGGGCACGGCACGCACACGCTGGCCGCGGTATGGAAGCAGTATCTGGCGGAGTTGTTGACCGGGAGTCAATAGAGGTGCGTAGGGAGTCCCGGTTTGCTCGGTCAGCGTAGCGACAGCTCAACGGAGTTTGGGCCGAGTCGGAGACCTTGTTCCAGGCAGGCTTCGCCCGGCGGACAGCCGAGGGCGCCGGTGACACACACAATTCTCATTTGGTGAGGATTTCCCGGCGGGTGATGCGGGCGGCTACGCCAAATTGGTTCTCGCCAGCGGCTTCCGACCGCACCACATTCACGTGATAGCAGACGTGTTCGCCGCTA
>DATGIY010000510.1:0-6239 GCA_035295475.1 Terriglobales bacterium | reverse complement strand
CGAACAGTTCCTCAATACGGCCCTGCTGCACGGCCTGCTGAAGCTCTTCCAGGGGGTGGGCGTCGGCGCTACCGAATTCGCCGACTGCGGTTCGCTGCAGGCCGGCTAAATGGGCGCCGCAGCCCACCAACTGTCCCATCTCATGGGCCACTGAGCGCATGTAGGTGCCGGAGGCCACGTGCGCCCGAAAGTGGGCTCTTTCGCCATCCCAGCCGAGAATCTCAAACTCCTTGATCTCAACCTCTACCGGCTGCAGTTCCACCTGGTGGTGCTTGCGGGCCAGCTTGTAGGCCGGCACGCCGTGGATTTTCTTGGCGGAAAACGGGGGCGGCATCTGGCGAATGCGCCCGGTGAAGCGCTTGGCAATCTCCCGCAATTCCTCAAGTGTTACTTTAACTGTCTGAGCTTCGCCCAGGGGCCCGCCTTCGGCGTCGTAGGTGTCGGTGGCAAAACCGAAGCGGATCACACCTTCATACGTCTTTTCCGACGCGCTATAGAACTGGGCCAGGCGAGTCATGCGGCCGGCCACCAGCGGCAGCACACCGGTAGCCATGGGATCGAGGGTGCCCAGGTGTCCCACCGAGCGCTCCCGCAGGATGCCGCGAACCCGGTTGACCACGTCGTGCGAGGTCAGGCCCGCCGGTTTGTCGATTACTAGCACTCCATCCATAAGCGTAGTCTCTGCTATCGTGAAGGCGGCGGCATGGTTCGGTCAACCGGGAGCGTTTTCTCCTGTGTTGCAGCCTGAGCCTGCCGGCATTCCGCATGATTCCTATCAAGGATGACACACCGCGCTTCAGCACTCCCTACGTCACTTACTTTCTGATTGCGCTGAACACGGTGATTTTCATTTACGAGCTGGTGGGCTTTGGTCCCCGCGCCCGCAACCAGTTCCTGTTTCAGTTTGGCATGGTGCCGGAGCGCATTACCGGCCTGTTGGGCGGCACGCCGCACGTTTCCGCGGGAACTGCCCTGTTGCCCATCCTGACCTCGATGTTTCTGCACGCTTCCTGGCTGCACTTGATCGGCAACATGTGGGTGCTGTGGATCTTCGGCGACAACATCGAGGACTATCTGGGGCACTTCGTTTACATAGTGTTTTACCTCCTGAGCGGACTGGCGGCGGCCATAGCTCACACCCTGCTCAACGCCGGTTCCCCCGTGCCCAGCGTGGGTGCCAGCGGGGCCATTGCCGGAGTGATGGGGGCTTATCTGGTGCTTTATCCGCGAGCCAAGGTGCTGACCATCGTGCCCCTGATCGTGTTTTTCACTTTCTGGTGGCTGCCGGCGTGGATTGTGCTCGGTTACTGGTTTGTGATCCAGTTCTTCAGCGGCGCGGCTACGTCCATTGCCTATGCCCACCAAACGGCGGGGGGAATTGCTTTCTGGGCGCACGTGGGCGGCTTTGTGGGGGGCATTGCGCTGATCAAGCTCTTCCCTGCCCGGGAGCGTCGTTTTCGCTATGGAACGTGGTGAACACCCCGCATTTAGCAGTTGGCACTTAGAGCTCCAATTTGTTTTTTGCCGAACCGCCGAGAACGTTCACTGGCCAAATGCTAAGTGCTAATTGCTAGGTGCTTGTTTTCACAGCGCTCCCCCGGTTGGCATGAGCGAAATTTCTTCCACCGTGCTTTCCGGCGGCAGTAGAAGCGCGTCCAGGACGGCTTGAGCCACTGTGTCCGGGCGCAGCATGCGTTCGCGGGGCGCGTCCGGCCAGAACTGCGTCCAGATTTCGGTGGCGGTGGCGCCCGGCAACAAGGCGATGACGCGAACGCCTCGGGGGCGCAATTCCTCCCGCAACGTGCGGGTCAGGCCCAGAGCCCCGTGCTTGGCCGCGCAGTAGGCGCTTTGACCGGCGAATACGCGTGTGGCCGCCAGGGAGAGATTGTTCACCACGGTGCCACCCCTCACCAGCAACGGCAACGCGGCCTGGGTGACCAGAAACATTCCCGTCAGATCGGTCTCGATCACTTCTCTCCAGGTGGCCAACGGTAATCGCTCTACTTCCGCCATGGGGTGGGAAATGCCGGCATTGTTGATCAGGACGTCGAGGCGACGGAATCGTTTCTTGACCCGCCGGAACATCGCTTGGATTGATTGCGTCCGGCGCACGTCACAGATTTGGCTCATTACACGAGGCGGGGGCACTGGCGATGTTTTCCGGATCGCCCGCTCGGCAGTCTGTAGCGCTTTCCGATTGCGTCCGGCGATCACCACGTCGCAGCCTGCGCAGGCCAGGGCTTGAGCGATTGCCAGGCCAATCCCGCGGCTGCCGCCAGTGATGAGGGCTACTCGTCCCTTTAGATCATGTGCTGCTGCCATCCGCGAAATTTAACCACAGATGACACAGAGCGCACAGAGAAACGAGAGCAAGGGGCAATGCAGGTATTGCATTAACTTGCATTTGTAAGTAACTCATTACTGGGAGCAACGTGGATGACATGACGAGCCATTGCACCTTAGTGGTGCCCGTTGCTATCTCGGTATCCTCCGTGGTTTAGAAGCGCGCTACACCCCGTTGGAGCGTTGACGAATCAGAGACAAGAACTCTTCCCGGGTTTCCTTGCAATCGCGGAAGCAGCCCAGCATGGAGGACGTGACGGCCGCGGAGTGTTGCTTCTCCACACCGCGCATCATCATGCAAAGATGGCGCGCCTCGACAACCACTCCTACGCCTTGGGGTTCGATCGCGTTCTGGATAGTTTCCGCGATCTGCATGGTCAGGCGCTCCTGCACCTGCAGGCGGCGGGCAAACACTTCCACCAGCCGGGGCAGCTTGCTCAATCCGATGACCTTGCCGTTGGGAATATAGGCCACGTGCACCTTGCCGAAGAAAGGCAGCATGTGGTGTTCGCAAAGGCTGAACATCTCAATGTCCTTGACGATGACCATCTCGTCATAGCCGACACTGAAGAGCGCGCCGCGCAGAATGGCCTCGGCGTCCTCCTTGTAGCCCTTAGTCAGCTGCTGCAAAGCGCGATGCACGCGCTCGGGCGTGCGGCTCAGCCCTTCCCGCTCCGGGTCTTCACCGAGGCGCACGATCATCTCGCGCACTAGCTCCTCGAAGCTGGCGCTGGTTATGGTGCTGATATCGGTTGTGGACTTCATATTGGTCCCCTGTGTTCGCTATTTACGGACTTCGGCGCCGCCGGCGTATTCGAAGGAGTTCATCATGGTCTCCTCCAGCCGCACCTTTTCCAGATGAGCGGCGGTAAATCCGCGCTGCAAAATATCGAAAATTTCCCGGCACAGATTTTCCGTGGTCGGTACCCGTTCGCGAAACGCGGCCAGCATGTTCAAATTCTCGTGGCCGAAGCGGTCCAGCAGTTCGCGCTGCACGAATTCGTCCAGATCCACCAGATTGCAGACCATGCCCGTGGCCTCGTCCACCGGCCCGCTGACCGTGACTTCTAGGGCGTAATTATGTCCATGCCCGTGCGGGTTATTGCACTTGCCATAAGTCAGGCGATTCTCTTCCTGCGACATCTCCGGACTGTGCAGCCGGTGCGACGCCGAAAACCAGTAGCGGCGGGTCAGATGGGCTTTCATTCGCCGTAATAATCCACGAACAGGTCGGGCGTTTCGTACACTCGCACACGGTGAAGCTGCGCCCGCTGCAGGCGGGATTGCAGCCGCTGCCAGACGGAAATCGCGATGTTCTCCGTGGTTGGAATGCGGGCAGCGAACTCCGGCACTTCCTTGTTGAGGAAGCGGTGGTCGAAGGCGTCCAGCACTTCCCTGTTCAGGATTTCCTTTAGCTGTTTCAGATCCACGACGAAGCCGGAACGCTGATCCACGTCCCCCTTCACCGTCACTTCCAGCGTGTAGTTGTGGCCGTGGCCGTTGGGATTGTTGCACTTGCCGAAAAGTCGGCGGTTCTCCTCCGGGCTGAAGGCCGGGTTGTGATAGTAGTGCGAAGCGGAAAACTCGGCTTTGCGGGTCAGGTAAACCATGGCGTCGATCAGATTCTCCCCGGTGCGGCCGCGTCGCCGCCGCGCGCTTGCGATGCGGGATTTGAGGTCCTGACATCAAGCGCGCTCCTGCCATTGTGGCTGGCGGCCCCATAAGTACGGCCCTTCCATGTTACCGAACCTCGCTTATGAGAGAGTTGCGAGGCCAGCAAAAGTGACACAAAAACCGGTAAACCAAGCAGCGCCAACAGATTGGCATCCCACGCAAAATGGGCGCTTCGTATGCGGCGCAAGAACTGGCTGTAGACCGCGGCTGCGACTACTGCGCCGGCTACTGCCAACGGGGGTTCATGACGAACGGCGGCCACGACCGCTAGCGCCGCGCCCCCCGCGATGAGGATCACTTCAGCGCCGCGAAATAAAGCCAGCCGCAACGGCGATTCGAACAACAGGGCCAGGTTTTTGGTCCACCCTTCGCGCAATTGCGCGAAACTGCGATACATGCGCGCGCGCACCCGATCGCCGCCAAAGCGGAAGCGAATCTTCTGGCCAGACTGCTTCACTTTGCGCGCCAGGTCCACGTCCTCCAGGAGGCTGCGGATAACCGCGGCGTGGCCGCCCACTCTCTCGTAGGCTTCGCGCGTGATCAGCAGGTATTGTCCGTTGGCGGCTGCTCCCGGGGATCCCGCGTCGTTGACGTCCTCCGTGCGGTAAGTGTGGGCCAGTTCCGCAAACACTACGGGCATGACTGCTTTCTCCCAGAAGCCATGCACCTCCTGAGCCGGCGAATACGAGAGCAGCGCTGCCTGGTACTCCTGCGCTTCGCGCAGGCTGGCGGCCAGCGAGCCGGGAAGGTGGACGGTATCGGCGTCGGTAAAGAGCAACCAGCGGCCGTGCGCCTGGGCAGCGCCACACGCCAGCGCGTTGCATTTTCCGGTAAACCCCGGCTGAAGCGGTGTGGATTCCAATACCCGCACCCCGGGAAACGAGCGCGCGATTTCCCCTGTCCGGTCGGTTGATGCGTCGTCCACTACGATGACCTCAAACTCCACATCGCGCTGCTCCAGCACAGAGTGCAGGCAAACGGCCAGCGAATTTTCTTCATTACGCGCGGGAATGATTACCGAAACAGCAGGCGACTTTGTAGAAGTGGCATCCGCGGCAGACATCGAGGCCATAGTTTGCACTTACAACTATTCAATTATTACTTGTTATGGGCTTATTAACAAACTGAGACTACGCGGGTTGGACGGCCAAAGTATGTGCGGCGGCCGTCCAAATCAGGCTGCTAAACCCGCGCCACGCCGCCGCCGCTCTCGAGCGGAAGCGCCACCGGCGCACTGTGATACCTGATCAAGGTGTAAGCCAACAGCCAGACCGGAACATTCCAGATGTACCATTCGTCGCGCGATCCATGCAGGTTGAGCGCGAACATTGTCACGTTAACCAGCACAAAAATGCCGAGCGCCCACCATCCCAGCCGCCGTTCCTTTTGGCGAAGGAGGAAAGTGGCGGCCGCGATGAACACTGGCAGCAGGACCACTTCATCGTAGGTCCAGGCGTAGGGCGCGGCAAGGAAGCCAACCAGCAGCAGCAAGGGGAGCTGCTCTTTCCAGTCCCATTCGCGGCGGTGCCTTCTCCAGTACAGAATGGTCCATGCCAGCCCAGGAATGGTGGGCAGGTACTGCAACCAGACCCTCTGGTAACCGAAGAGGACGCGCAGAAGCCCGCCCCAGGCGGGGGCAGCATCGTCCCAGATGGTAGGAATGATTTCACGGTAATGATGCAGAAGGTCGGGTCGCAGCCAGACGGGCGTCGCCAGAAGCGCAAAGCCCAACCCCGTGCAGGCGAGCAGTTGCCATTTCCGCTCCTGCAGACACCACAGCAAGAGCACGCAGGCAAAAGGAATCCACAGGTGCGGTTTGAAGGCCAGCAACGCCAAGGCGGCGCCGGCGGATTTGTAGCGATGCTTGCCAACGAAATAAAGAAAAGCAACTACCCCGAGCAAGGTGAGGGGCGTCATCTGGCAGTCCAGAAGAACGACATCCACAGGCAGGAAAAGGCCGGGAATCAGAATGGACACCCAACGGAACTGGGGTGGCCCGTCGTAGAGCTGCCACAGCCACAATGAGGAGGCAAACACGATGGCGAATTGCAGCAGAAACCAGGACAGCGCCGCCGCCGGCAGCGCCAGAAAACCGAACGGACCAACCACACTCAAGGTCCAGGGAGGATTCCACATCATCCAGGCTCGTTTGCGATGGGTTACGGGCAATCTGGTTTGAACCTTGAGAACCTGGTGCGGCGAGTAGGGATCCCCGCCCGTTA
>DATGIY010000509.1:0-6596 GCA_035295475.1 Terriglobales bacterium | reverse complement strand
GCCCTGCGTCCCGGAGAAACCCTTATCACCGACGGCCATATCACCGCCCGCACTCGCTGCGGGAACCAGGTGGCCCAGGTCGCGCCAGGCAAGAGTTCGCCCCTGGAGCCGCCGGCGGAAGACTTCGACCAGCCCTACTCGGCGATGCTCGGCTTCCCATTCACCACGACGTCATCTGCCGATCCAGGGCTCACACCGGCACCGGCGCCGGCCATACCAGCACCCACCGTGGGCAAACGGAAATGGTGGCTGCTGCCGCTGTTTGCCGCACCCGTAACTGCGCTGCCCCATTCGGATTCATCCCGTGAACCCCTGGCGGTCACGCCGGAACCGGGAACCACGCTGCTGCTTCTTTCCGGGCTGGCGGGAGTCTACTGGGAGGCCCGCAGACGTAGAAAGAAGGACTGAAAGCTGGCTACCAAACCACACCCGACCGCGGCTATGGCCAGTGCTTCCAGCACCCGCCACCTCTCTGCCTGGCAGCTGGGGGTGATTTTTCTGCTGACGGCGTTGCTTTATGCCCCGATCGCTATTCCCATGGTTCGGCAGTGCTGGCAGGATCCCAACTACACCTACGGCCTGTTTGTGCCTGCCTTCTCGCTGTTCCTGCTGTGGGAGAAGCGCCGCGAATTGGCGGCCTTGCCCCTGAAACCGGCGTGGTCGGGACTGGTCATCGTGCTGCTGGCCCTGGCGGCGCTCGTCGTGGGCATGGCCAGTTCCGAATATTTCCTCCCCCGCCTGTCCTTCTTGTTTCTGATCGTAGGCATGGTGGTATTTCTGGCCGGCTGGCGCTATCTGGCCGCCATCGCCTTCCCCCTGGCCTTTTTGGTCCTGATGGTGCCCTCGGCCACGCTGGCCAGCGAGCTTACCTTTCCCCTGCAGATCATCTCTTCCAAGATAGCCGCGCTTTTGCTGTTGTTGGGGGGAGTGCCGGCGGTGCGCGAAGGCAATGTCATCCTGCTGCAGGCGGCCCGCCTCGGCGTGACCGAGGCTTGCAGCGGCATCCGCTTCCTCTTCTCCTTGGTGACCCTAGCCATCATTTATGGCTATCTGGTCGATTCGCGGGCCGGCGTGCGCGCTGTCCTGGCGCTGATCGCCGCGCCTATTTCCATTTTCGCCAACGCGGGGCGTATCGCCGTCATTGGGTTCATCGTGCAGCATTGGGGTATTGACCGTGGCGAAGGCGCACTCCACGTCTTTTCCGGGTGGTTGGTGTTCCTCATTTCTCTGGCTGCACTACTCGCTTTTCAGCGCCTGCTGGTCAAATTCCTGCCGCGTCAGGTGCCGGCGCCGAAGCAACTGGCGTGCACATAGCCTCTCCTGGCTGAGAAACTATCCAACGCAATCTTTCGGTGTTCCGCGTTGCTGCGAACGCCTGCCCAATTGAAAGACGGGTTTTGATTGATGAAGGCAAATTTTCGCGGTGTAGAATAAAGCTGTTCGTCCTTCCGCTCACGGGCCCGTAGCTCAGCGGTTAGAGCAGTGGACTCATAATCCATTGGTCCCAGGTTCAAATCCTGGCGGGCCCACGAAAACGCTTCCGCTGGAACCCTGATTCGACCACAATGCGAGTCAAATAGACCTCGCCCTGCCGCCCTTGCACTCCTCCATTGGTTAAGCGCACTTCCGATCTGCTACATAGATATGCACCGCGCCGGCCCAGCCGACGCGCACCGACGGGGAGGAACTGGGTATGGACAACGAGCTTTCGCGGGCGTCATTCGGCCGTGGCGCGGGACGAACGGCCGGGCTTGGCGTTCAGCTTCTGCGCGGGCGCCAGCGAGGTTGACTTGCGCAGAACCAGATTGGTAGTCAACACATACTCCGTTCCCGCCGCTGCTGGAGTCTCACGCTTGACCTCGTTCATCAGCGCATTGAATGCCAGCGTCGCCAGTTCGGCCTGCGACATCTGGATCGTGGTCAGCGGCGGAATCATGAATTGCGCCAGCCGGATATCGTCGAACCCGATGAGGGAGATGTCTTGCGGAATGCGCAAGCCATACTCGAAAGTTTCCCGCATCACCCCGATGGCGCTGACATCATTCGAGCACAGGATCGCGGTGGGCCGTAGGCGCAGGACCGCCAGTTTGCGGAAGGCATTCATTCCCCCTTCCACGGTGTGATCGCCCACCACCAGCAGTTCGGGCGAGACTTCCAGTCCGATCTCCTGCATGGATTCTTCAAAGGCCACGCGCCGCGCCAAGGCCGACTTGAGCTGCAGCGGCCCGGTGACAAAAGCAATGCGCTGATGACGCAGGGCGGCCAGATGCTGCACCGCCTGCCGAATACCATGGCGATAGTCGATACGGATGTTGCTGATCCGGGGCACGGGCGGCCCAACGTCCACAAATACCAGGGGCACTTTGCGGAAACGGAGGTTTTCCAGCAAGCCCTCTTCCATGCCGAAGGTCATCACCGCCACGCCTTCGACGCGGCGCTCGATCATGCGCCGCACCGCCACTTCCATCCGCTTGGGATCGTGAACCGTGGAGGTCAGCAGGATTTCATAATTTTGTTGCACCGCCAGATCTTCAAAGACCTGAACGATCTCGGGGAAAAAGGGATTGGTGATTTCGGAAACGATAAGACCGAAAATGCGGCTCCGCCCCGAGACCAGCGCGCGCGCCTGGGTGTTGGGGTAGTACCCCAGTTCATCAATGACTTTCCAGACTCGCTTCACCAGCTGGGGATCGACGGTGGGAACACGATTGATGGCCCGCGACACGGTCGCGGTGGATACCTTGGCCCGCCTCGCAATTTCTCGTATGTCCATCGAAACCTTCGTCCGCCTCCGCGACGAATGTAGAGATACACAGCGGGTTAGCCCGCCGCGGTGGTTACGCCCGCCTTGCGCGCCGCCTCCGCTATACGGATAAGCTGCGGCAGCACCTGGGAGAACGGCCCGCGTCCCGGCTCACCGAATCCGAAATATAGATCGCGAAAAAGGGAATAGAGCTGAGCATAGACTTCTTGTTCGCCGGCATCCGGGAAATAGCTTTTGTGTTGCGGGCAAACTTTCGCTTGTGCTTCTTCTACCGTGTTGAATGTTCCCGCCGCCAGAAAGGCAAAGATAGCCGACCCTAATCCCACTACATTGCCATTGGGCACCAGGACGGGCCGGCCCAGCACATTGGCGTACACCTGGTTCAGGACGGGATTCTTCAAGGGAATGCCGCCGCCGTTGATTACGCGGCGGATGTTCACTCCGTGTTCCGCCATGCGCTCCATGATCACCCGCGTGTGCAGGGCCGTACCCTCGATGGCGGCAAACAGGTCATCCTGCGCCGTGCTCTGGAGGTTCCAGCCAAGGGTGATGCCGCGCAGGTTGGCATTCACCAGAACCGTGCGGTCGCCATTATCCCAAGTCATGCGCAACAGCCCAGTGCTGCCGGCGCGGTAGCTTTCCAACCCTCGGCTGAGGTTGCTCACATCGGTGCCCGCGCGCGTGGCAGTGGCATTGAAAATATCGCCCACGGCGGACAAGCCGGCTTCAATGCCGGTGCGCCGGGGATGAACGCTCCCGGGCACGACCCCGCAAACACCGGGAACAAGGTTGGGCGACTCCGTAATGCCAATGATGCAGGTGGATGTCCCGATGACGTTGACCATATCGTCGGTTTGGCAGCCCGCGCCGATCGCATCCCAGTGAGCATCGAAAGCTCCTACCGGAATGGGAATATCCGCGCGCAAGCCGAGCTTTTCGGCCCAATAAGGCGAGAGCCGCCCTGCGATTTGGTCGGAGGTAGCATAGACCCCGTCGAGTTTCTCCCGCATGCCCGCCAGAAGGGGATCAACCTGGGCCAGGAATTGCTCGGGTGGCAGGCCGCCCAAGGCCCGGTTCCACAGCCACTTGTGTCCCATGGCGCAGATGCTGCGCTTTACCTGTCGGGCATCGCTTATGCCGCACAGGGTGGCCGCGACCATGTCGCAGTGTTCCAGGGCGGTAACCAGTTCGCTGCGGCGGGCGGGATTGTGCCTCAGCCAGTGCAGCAGTTTCGAGAAACCCCATTCCGAGGAATAAACGCCGCCGCACCATTTAATCGCTTCCAGACCATGGCGATGTGCCGCTTCGGTGATCTCCGCCGCCTCCCCCTTGGCCCGGTGGTCGCACCATAAGTAGTATTCCCCCAACGGCTTCAGATCGCGGCCCAGAGGGATCACGGAAGAGCCGGTGGTATCCAGCGCGATGGCCTCGATGCGCTCGCCGGGAATGCCGGTCTTTTTCAGCACCGCGTGCATTGCTTCAGCCAAGGCACGCATGTGGTCGTCGTGGGACTGCGTGGCGTACTCCGGGTCGCTGGGGCGCCGATGCAGGGAGTACTCGGCGACCGCCGATTCCAGCAGCCCGCGCTCGCTGTCCACCAGCGAAACGCGCACTGTCAATGTCCCGAAATCGACACCCGCCACCACCGCCATTCGCCGTCTCCACGTCCTGCGCCTGAGGGCGCGAACTGGCCCGTTGCACAGGTAGGTGTAGTCCTCCATGAAGGACGTGCCGCCGGGGAGCCCGGTGGCCATCACTTTGGTGGAGCGCACCAGCGCCGCCGTCTTCCAGTCGGCTTCAGCCCCGCGGCTCTCATAGTAATCGTTTACTCCGCCGAAATATACCGTTTTTGCTGGCCAAATTGACGGGTTCAGGCGTTCAGGAATGGAATCGGAATTGAAGATTTCCGGCATCCCCCAGCAGACGCAGGCGCGAGTTCTTCAGCACGCTGGCATCGATCTGCATCAAACCGGGATTGCGGTAGATGTTCCTAAGGCAACACAGAAGAGCAAAAAGCCACCGCATTGAGGACCCCATAGCGTCATTAATAACCGCCGCAAGACCGTTGCTTTTCCGGTACGCCCTTTTTCGGTTGGCGGCTACAGCAGGGCCTAGCGTCGCATGTAAGTTGGATTCCCAATGTAGATCCTCGAATTCCGCTGAAAACGGGCATGAACCTGGAAGCCAAAGATTCTGCTTCCCGAAGCGCAGTATAATCGTCTAACTGGTTAGCCTGACAGGTTCGGTCAGCCGCTCTCGCATGAGTTTCCAGAGCCGCCACTACGTCCGTTATTGCCGATTCGGCCTCGCCGCATTTGTTGTGGCCCTGATCTTCGCGACGGCTGCTCGTCTTCCGGCTACTCCGTTGCCCCAGACCGGGCAGCACACCATTCATTACCAGGTAACCCATCGGAATCAGCCCTGTCTGGATTCTTCCGCGTTCGACTCCACGGTGCCGCGGGCGAGCTTTTCTCTGCTGCTGCTCCCGGCTGCGAGCCGCCCCGCGATGCCTCTGGACCTGGTCACGTATTTGGACGGGCCCAGCGAATTCGGCCTCTATAACCGTCCTCCTCCGCTTCGTTAGTTCCCCCTTTTAAGTTTCTTGTCACGCGCATGCGGTGTTTGCCGTGGCGTGGGCATTCTTATCCAAGTTCTTCTTTAGAGATTGGGAGTTGGCACTATGAACGATAAAGCTAATCTCACTTTGACCCTGGCCGGCAAGGACGGGTCTGCCTTCGTGGTAGATGGTCTGCAGAGCATCTACGCCCATGTGCAGCAGCTGCATAGCAGCGACGTTGCCCTGCTTGAGTTCACGGTCGTAATTCCGCGTTACCAGGTGCAGGAGGGCCTGCGGACACTGGCGCAAAACGCCACTGAATTCACTTTCGACGGGCCGGCGCGCTCAGAAGCGCATTGATAGGGAGAAGCCATGGCCAGTCCAAATACACAGCATCCATCGCTCCCGTCGATGGACGAGGCGCGGGTCAAGCGCGGTTGGCGGCGAAAACTGCTGTTGGTGGTAGCCGGCTTTGCCATCGCCGCGTTTCTCGTCATCGAGATCACTCATTATCTGCTGGTTCCTGAGTTGGGCCCCTACCGGGAAAGGGTGATAGCCGAGGCCGGATCCGCCCTCATTTTGGCCATGCTGGCGGCAAGATTACTGCAAAACGCCTACAAAGCCCGCCAGCAGGCTCTCGCTCGCCTGCAGTTGATCGCGGAAGTCAACCATCACGTGCGCAATGCCCTGGAGGTTATCTCGCTCTCGGCTTACATCACCCGCGATGAGGAAGCTATTCGCCGCATCATGGAAGGCGTAAATCGGATCGACTGGGTTCTGCGCGAGATTCTGCCGCGGGAACAGTTCCCGCCAGGTTCTGCTCAGCCGCCCCTCGCTTCGGGAGCGGAATCATCCTCCCGTGACACGGCTGCTGGGCCGGAAAGTCACCTGCAATCGGAGCGCCTGGCCGGCGGAGACCAGCTCGTGTCTGGTTCCGAGTGTGGCGCCGCCAATGGAGGGTTGCTATGAAATCGCGCGATGTCGCAGAACTGAATTCTCACGTCGTGTATTTGCGTTCACTCGGCTACCGTCTGGCTCGGGAGCAAGGGTTGGCGCCGCGGGAATACGAGTTGCTGCTTGCGGTTAAGGCGCTGCCGGCCGATACGCCTCGAGGTATCGGCGAGTTGGCGGCCTGGCTTTCGATGCAGCATCACGGGGTCGTCGAATTGGCTACCCGTTTGCAGCGGCGTGGTTTGCTGCGCCGCTACCGCGACCAGCGCGATGGCCGCCAAGCTCGGCTGGCTTTGACTGCCTTCGGGGCGCGGGTTTTGCGGG
>DATGIY010000508.1:0-2165 GCA_035295475.1 Terriglobales bacterium | reverse complement strand
CGTCCTGCAGCAGTTCGATGGCATAACGGGCCATGGTGGCCACGTCGCCTACGTCGGCCAGGAAACCGCTGCTGCCATGCTCCACCACCTCCGGCACGCCGCCCACCCGGGTGGCAATGGGCACAACTTCGCAGGCCATCGCTTCCAGTGCGGCCAGCCCAAACGACTCCAACTGGCTGGGCAGAAGCAGCACGTCGGCGAGAGCGAGCTTCTCGTTGATCCGGTCCTGCTTGCCCAGGAAGTGCACGCGATCGTGGATGCCTTTCTGCACCGCCATCCACTCCGCCTGCGAACGGTCAGGGCCATCGCCGATCAACAGCAGGCGGGAGGGCACCACTTTCTGCACGCGGTCGAAAATCTCGATGACGTCAAGCAAACGTTTGACCGGGCGGAAGTTGGAGAGATGCACCAGAAGGCGCTCTCCCGGCTCGGCAAACTCCGTGCGCCGCTCAGCTACCTTACGGTCGCGCAAATAGAGGTCGCAATTGACGAAGTTGTAGATCACCTCGATGGAGTTGGGAATATCGAACTCGCGCAGGGTGCGCTCCCGCAAGTAGCGCGAGATGGCGGTAACGCCGTCGCTCTGCTCAATGGAGAAGCGAGTGATGGGAAGATACGAACGGTCTTGCCCCACCAGCGTGATATCGGTGCCGTGCAGCGTGGTGACGAAGGGGAGGCGCCGCTGTTTGCCTCGCCGCGTGGCCAGCATCTGCTTGGCCAGAAGGGCGCTCACGGAGTGGGGGATAGCGTAGTGCACGTGCAGGAGGTCCAGTTCATAGATTTCCGCAACTTCCGCCATTCGCGTAGCCAGCGCCAGGTCATAAGGCGGGTAATCGAACAGCGGGTAGTGGGAAACCTCGACCTCGTGGTAGTAGATGTTGGGCTGCGGCCCGGTCAGGCGAAAGGGCTGCGAGTAGGTGATGAAGTGCACCTGGTGTCCGCGCTGCGCCAGTTCAATGCCCAGTTCGGTGGCCACCACACCACTGCCGCCGTAGGTCGGATAGCATGTGATCCCGATATTCATGCGCCCCAATGCACTGTCCCGCTAGCCATTCGATGGAGTCCGGGCACGGAAGATGCAAAAACCCCGCGATTAGCACTTAGCATTTAGCACTTGGCCCGTGAACAGCCGCAGCAAGGCCAGAACGGCAGCCTCTAAACTATAACGGTAGCCCGTAACTCTCCTAAAGCCGTCAGATAGTCGTCATCAGACACCAGCAAACAGGGTGATTTGCTCTCTGGAACAGCGGAGGGCCAAATGCTAATTGTTAACTGCTTCTTGCACCAGTTGCCTCCACGAAGTCAGTTCCACTCCGTGCCGCTGCAGCGCTTCCTTCGCTGCTGGGGAGGTCATTACCCGCAGTTCCTGCTCGCGGGACCGTCGCAGGCGGGTGCGTACCGTATACAAGTCTGCATCGTCATAGCCCGGGTGGCAGACAAATTCCCAGGTGCCCTCGGGAATACATCCGATAACAGCCTCGAACAGTGGTTCGTCCAAGGCGCCGGTGGAGACGATGCCGAACGTTCCCTCTGTCGTTAACATGCCCTCGTCAGCAATCGCGCTGCGAAAACTGTCCAGCCATAGGCGCAGCGTGCGCACTTCGGAGTAGCGTTTCCACAGCCGCGGCCGGCGCAGGAGATCGGCAAAGGCGAGCGGCTTGACCGGGGCAAACGGGTTTCTCACCGCACGCACTCCGCAGGCCCGGGCGGCACGCAGCAGGGGGCGTAAGAGGCTGGGAAACATGTGCGCGTGCTTGTGCGTGTCGAAATGCGACAGGGTAAGGCCCGATGCCTGCAGTTTGCGCATTTGTGCGGTGGCTTCGGCTTCGACTTCCGAGGCGGCGATCCGTCCGCGGACGGCGGCGGCGGCAAGCTGGCCGATACTGGTTCGAAACTGTCCCTCCCGATGATTGTCAGGAGCCAACAGCGACGGAATCTGCTGGGGCGGCAACAGAGGTTGGCCGTCCACCAGGACCACATGACAACCGACGCTCAGATCCGGGGCGGCCTGGGCCATTTGCGCCGCTTCCGCAAAGGCGCGTCCACCCGCCATGAGCGTGGCCGAGGTGACAATTCCGCGCTGGTGCGCTTCCAAGATGGCGCGATTGACGCCGGAAGTCAGCCCCAGGTCGTCGGCGTTAATGATCAGGCGGCGCACGCTGCCA
>DATGIY010000507.1:0-6180 GCA_035295475.1 Terriglobales bacterium | reverse complement strand
TGAACAGATGGCAATGCGGTTCGCTGCCTGCGGGAAAACCTTCCAGCCGCCACCCGTTGACCAGAAAAATGTCCAGCCAGCCGTCGTTGTCGTAATCGTAAAACGCGACTCCGCAGCCGGTGGTTTCCAGTAGATATTTGTTCTTGTGCTCGCCGCCAAAAATTGTCTTCGCGTTCAGGCCGGCCGTCTTGGCCACATCCACAATGCTGATGCCCAGATCGGCGAATTTGGGCGGCGGTGGATACTTCGCTGCCGGCTTGGCGGGACTCGCCGCCGCGCCTGCGCTTTGCGCCGCCATGGCTCGCAGTCGCCGTGGCAGCGCCATCGCCAGCACTCCCTCAAAAGGCAATACGAGCGCGGATCGGCTCAAGGATCGGAGAAATGCGCGCCGCGAGAGTGGCAAAGGCAGGTACCTGACGGGAATTGGCCCGTGTTAGAATTCGCCGTTTATTTCTACATAAATGCCTCACTCGTTGCAACCGCCCGCCCTCCTTCCCACCCGACCGAAGCGACCAGGATGCGGATGCCGCAGGGCATCCTTGTTTCTGCTCCTCTTCTGCGCTCTCCCCTTTTCCTGGGCTGGCAATCCGCCGTCCCCGGACCTCGCGCTCACGCGTCCCGTGCGCTCCTGGGAATTCTTGCCTGCCGTCGGCCAGCGCGCCGCCCTCTTCGGCAATGAAGCAGGTCAGTTCGAAGCCTGGGTTTATCCGCTCAAGCTGTTCCGTGAATTTCACCTCACCTTTCATGTTGCCGGCGCGGCCCTGCCCGCGGAATCGCTGGCCCGCACACTTACGGTCCGCCCGGAATCGGCCACCATTCAGTATGCTTCCGATACTTTTCAGGTTCGGGAGACCCTGTTTGTTCCTGTTACAGAACAGGGCGCGGTCATTCTGTTGGATATTCAGGCCGCCCACCCCATCCAGGTGGAAGCCTCGTTTGTGCGCGATCTCACCCTCGAGTGGCCGGCTGCGCTCGGCGCCACCTACATGAGTTGGGACACCACCCTGCGCGCCTTCGTTATGGGCGAGGAGTCGAAGAAGTTCGCCGGCCTCATCGGTTCGCCGCAAGCCGTCAGCTTTCACCAGGAGTACGCTACCAACTATTCCGCATCTGATCGCAGCTCCTTTTCTCTCGCTCCTGTCGGCAAAGGCCACTCGACCCAGCTGATCGCGATCGCCGGCTCTGTCAACGGCGCGGAGGCCGCCCAGCGCACCTACAGCCATCTGGCCGCGGATTACCGTTCTTTGCTGGCGGACTCCGCCGCCTATTACCGCCGCGAAATGTCTCAGACTGTCGCCCTGGAACTGCCCGATCCCCAGCTCCAGCAGGCTTACGACTGGGCGCGCATCAGCCTTCTCCAGGGCGTGGTCACCAATCCCTACCTGGGGACGGGCTTGGTGGCCGGCTATCGTACTTCCGGCGAGAGCCAGCGGCCCGGCTTCGCCTGGTTCTTCGGACGCGACACCGAGTGGAGTTCCCTTGCCCTGGACGCCGAAGGCGATTTCTCCCACGCCCGCCAAGCCCTTAATTTCATCTCCCACTACCAGCGCGCCGACGGCAAGATTCCCCACGAAATTTCTCAGACGGCAACTTTCGTCGACTGGTTCAACAAATTTCCTTATCCCTGGGCCTCCGCCGACGCCACTCCCCTCTTCATCATTGCCGTGCGCGATTACGTGCGCCAGAGCGGCGACGTCAAGTTCGCCAATGAGCAGTGGAACCACCTCTGGAAGGCATACCAGTTCCTGCGTTCTACCTGGGATGCGCACGGCTTTGCCAAGAATTTGGGTATCGGGCATGGCTGGGTGGAGGGCGGCCCGCTGCGTCCGCCGGAAGATGCCGCGCCCATGGCGCCGGCCAACAGCCCTGCGCCGCAAGTAATTAAGACCGAGCTATACCAGAGCGGATTGGGCATTGAAGCTCTGCGCGCGCTCGCCGATCTGGCGCGCATTACCGGGCACACACAAGTCGTTTCCGAGCTGGAACAGTCTGCCCAACACCAGCTTCCCTTGCTCAACCAATCCTTCTGGGACCCGCGGAACAAGATCTTCGCTTTTGGCCTCGACCCCCAGGATCGCCAGATCGATGTCGCCACCATTTTCGCCACCGTGCCCATGTGGTTTCATTTGCTGGACGCCGATAAATCGGAGCAGATGATTCACCATCTTGCCGCCCCCGATTTCGAGGCGGATTGGGGAGCGCGCATCATCTCCGACCGCGACCCGCGCTACGATCCCGGCGGTTATCACTACGGCAGCGTCTGGCCGCTCTTCACCGGATGGGCCAGCGTCGGCGAATATCGCTATCATCGCGCGCTGCCCGGTTATGCCAATCTCCGCGCCAACGCTCTCCTCGCGCTGGACGGTTCGCTCGGCCATGTAACCGAGGTCTTGTCGGGCGATTTCTACCAGGACCTCTCCACCGCCTCCCCTCATCAGATCTGGTCCGCCGCCATGGTCATCAGCCCCATGTTGCTGGGCATGATGGGCCTGCAGGCCGACGTTCCCCAGTACACTCTGCTTTTCGCTCCGCATGTTCCGGCGGAATGGAAAGCGTTTCAGCTGAAGAACGTTCCTCTTGGCCAGGTTTCGCTCAACTTCGCCTATACCCGCACGGACGATGAGATCGCGCTTCAGGTTCGCCGCAGCGGCGCCGGCGACTGCACTCTGCAATTTGCTCCCGCCGTCAGTCTGCGAGCCCAGGTGACGGGCGTGGAAATCAATGGCCGTCCTGCTCCCTTTCGTATCGAGTCCACCGCCGAAGATCAGCACGTTCGTGTGCGCTTCGCTGCCTTCGAGGGACAAACCCACGTCCGCATCCACCTGCGCGGCGATTTTTCCCTCGATTTTGCGAATTCCCTGCCTCCGCTCGGCGCCCGCTCCCGCGCTCTCAAAGTCGTCTCGCAGTCCTGGAGCGCGGATCACGGCGAGCTCACCTTGCAATTGGCCGGCCTGCCCGGCAATTCTTACATCTTGGCCGTCCGCAATCCCGGCCAGATCGCCTCCGTCAGTGGCGGAGAAGTGATAAAGTTGCCCGATAGCGCGGCTGCCCTGCGGGTCAGTTTTCCTGCTGCTGCCCGCTCCGAATATGAAAACGCCACCGTAATCGTCCATCTTGTCTCGACCGGGACCTCTGCCACGCCTGGGCCTTAAGCCATTGCCCGGCTCAGCCCCGAAGGGGCGATATAGTAGAGGGTCGGAAGTCCGGGGAATGGTTCGCAAACCACAACCAGTCCCCTAGGGACGGCACTAAAAACAGAGGACCCTGACGATGCTCAAATCATCCTCCCTCGCGCTGCTCATTCTTCTTCTTTCCTTCTCTCCGGCACAGGCTCAACAACCCACCCGCGATGCCCAAGGCCACCAGTGGTGGCAGCACGCGGTCTTCTACGAGATCTACCCGCGCAGCTTTGCCGACAGCAACAACAACGGCATCGGCGATCTCAACGGCATCGCCTCCAAGCTCGGTTACCTGCACGACCTTGGTGTGGATGCCATCTGGATCACGCCCTGCTACCCCTCGCCGCAGGTGGATTTCGGCTATGACGTCTCCGATTACGACAACATTGATCCCATGTACGGCACGCTCGCCGATTTCGATCGCATGGAAAAGGAGGCGAAGCAGGATGGCATTCGCATCATCATGGATTTTGTGGTGAACCACACCTCCGATCAGCATCCCTGGTTCATCAACTCCCGCTCCTCGCGCAACGCCGCCAAGCGCGACTGGTATATCTGGCGCGATGGCCGCGCTCCCGGCCAACCGCCCAACAATTGGGAATCAACCTTCGGCGGCTCCGCCTGGCAGTGGGATCAGAAAACCCAGCAGTACTATTACCATTTCTTCTACCCGCAGCAGCCCGACCTCAATTGGCGCAATCCCGCCGTGGAAAAGGCCATGTTCGACGTGCCTCTTTTCTGGTACAAGCGCGGCGTGGCCGGCTTCCGCCTGGACGCGGTAGACACGCTCTTTGAAGATCCCAAGCTGCACGACAATCCCACCCTGCCCGGCAAGAACGCCTATGGCATGCCCAACATGGTGAATAAGTACAACACCAAGCTGCCGGAGGTGCACACCGTGCTGCGCCAGTTGCGCCGGCAGGCTGACCAGCACGATGCGGTGCTGATCGGCGAAACCTGGACCAGCAACATTTCTGAACTGAAACAGTATTACGGCAGCCACGGCAACGAGCTGCAGATGCCTATGGATTTCCTGTTCACCACCGTGAACAAGCTTTCTCCGCCCGAATTTCGCCAGCAGATTGCCGCGGTCGATTCCGCCGGGGGCTGGCCCGTCTACGTGTTCAGCAATCACGACATCCGCCGCGCTTACGACCGCTATGGCGACGGCCGCCACAACGATCAGATTGCCAAGCTGCTGGCCGGCTTCTACCTGACCCTGCGGGGCACGCCCATCATGTATTACGGCGAGGAAATCGGCATGCGCAACAATGACCCCACCCGCCGCGAGGACGTGAAGGATCCCATTGGCCGCCGCGGCTGGCCCAAGGAAAAAGGCCGTGATGGCGAGCGCACCCCCATGCAGTGGAACGACACGACCAATGCCGGTTTCAGCACCGCCAAGCCCTGGCTTCCCGTGCCTGACAGCTATCACACCCACAACGTGGCCACCG
The DNA here is from genome assembly GCA_035295475.1 of Terriglobales bacterium. Lineage (GTDB taxonomy): Bacteria > Acidobacteriota > Terriglobia > Terriglobales > Acidobacteriaceae > JAICWP01. The sequence continues at coordinate 1,547 of DATGIY010000507.1, read as the reverse complement.
AGCTCAAGGATCCCAACTCCATCCTGAATTTCTACAAACACGTGCTGGCCCTGCGACACACGAACCTGCAGTTGCGCGAAGGTCAATACGTGCCGCTGAATGAAAACGACAACAACGTGCTTTCCTATCTCCGTTCCTATCAGGGCAAGGCAGTGCTGGTGGTGCTGAATATGTCGGAAACGGAACAGAAGCCGACTTTCAATCTAACCGCTCAGGGATTCACCCGGCCGCATGTGAGCACCCTGTTGTCGAGCGAGGCCAAACTGGTTTCTGACGCTAAGACGGTCCAGACCGACCTCCAGCCCTTCGGGGTCTACATCGGCGAGGTGTCCGCGGCGAAGTAGTCTCGAAACACTTATGTGACGCGGGCCCCTCGCCCGCGTGCTCATTTTGTCATCCTGACCGAGCGCGACCGAGCTGCGCGAGGAAGCGCGAGTGGAAGGACCTTGCGTTTTGCTTTCTTGCTTAGCTCTGTGCCGCGGGCGCCCTCGCACACTTTTTCACTTGTCATCCTGACCGAGCGCGACCGAGCTGCGCGAGGAAGCGCGAGTGGAAGGACCTTGCGTTTTGCTTTCTTGCTTAGCTCTGTGCCGCGGACTCCTCGCCCCTCGCGCAAACGTGAGAACTTTTGCGAATGCCAATCTCACGAAGCCTTTGCTGTCCCCGGCGCAAGCATCCTGTACAACACCACCGAGCTCCCCATGAACATCCATACCAGCGGCATGACTTCGCCATCGCCCAGCGTGTACTGCACCAGGCAGCCTAAATAAAAGGCGATGGCGCTGGCGACTATCCCCAAGGCCAGCCCGCGGTAGAACCATTTTGCCTGCGTGCTGACGCGCAGTAGCCGCCGCAGGTGCCCAAAATAGGCCACCATCAGCCACAGCCACAGTGCCAGCACCGGCAGCCCGCAGTCCACGGCCAGCTCGATGTAGGTGGAATGAAAGTGTCCGCCGTGCAGAGGAAATACCTTGTACGCCTGCAGGTTGAAGCGGTTTCCCGGCAACTGCACGCTGTCCAGGCCAATGCCCAGCAGCGGATGCTCCCGGATCACGCGCGGGCTGTCTTTCCACATCATGAGCCGGTACTCGGTCCCGGTCTCTTTCGTGCTGAACCACGAAAGATCGCGCCGTGAGTGAATCCAGAACGAGCCCGCCACGACTATTGCCAGCACCGCCAGCACTCCCAGCGTGCGCGCTTTCCATCGCGTCGTGACCCACAGCACCGCCAGGCACCCCGCCAGCAGCGCCAGCACATAGGAACGCGTGACCGTCGCCCACAAGCTGGCGGCCAGCGCCACGAAAATTAGTCCCAGCAGCCAGCGCTTGCCCGCTTTGGCGCACCCGCTGGCCAACAGCAGCCCCCAACATAAAGCGGCAACCTCCGTGAGCATGCCCGCATAGGGAATGGAGTGGTAAAAGTGTCCTTGCGCTCGCGGCGGATAACCGGTTCTCACCAGTTGCCGGGGCGTGCGCAGCCACTCCTCCACCGCGGCCCGCGGCACGGCCGTATAAAAATGGTGCAGGCCGCCCGGGAACGGCTGGGCC
>DATGIY010000506.1:0-2260 GCA_035295475.1 Terriglobales bacterium | reverse complement strand
GTTTGGGCACGCTGCCCGACCGGCTGCCGGCACCCCCACAACTCAGCTCCAGCAGCGGTTTCCGCGCCTTGATTGGCACAAGACTATGCTTCGCCCGCGTGCAATTGTCAAGGGGGCGCGCAAGCCCTTTTCGCGCTGCTCCCCTTTCCTTGTCACAGGGTAGCTGTGATTGCCGTCACTGTGGAACTCCTCATTTCGGCATAAGAAGGGCAGAACACAGGCCCGATCTTTGGAAGAAGGAGGCAGTATGTCAGCCGCAAATGGGGCGGAGGCTGGCGATCGAGCATCCGTCCGCTTACTTTCGTTTTTCCTGTTGGTTGCTTGCGTGCTTCTCTTATCTCTCTTACCCCTGCAGGCGCAAAAAATCACCGGCACGATCAGTGGCGTGGTAACTGATCCTAGCGGCGCCGTGGTGGCCAACGCCACGGTGACCATCACCAATGTCGCTACTGGCTTGACCCGCACTATCACGACCAGTGCTACGGGTGAATACATTGCTCCGGATCTGCCGAATGGTACTTACCGAATAGTGGTCCAAGCGCCGAATTTCATGGAATCGGTAGTCGATAAGTTGGAGTTGCACGTAGCCAGTACCGCGCTAGTCAACGTGCAGCTCAAACTGGGCAGCACCAGCGAGCAAGTCACGGTTGAGGCCAATGCCATTCAGGTGCAGACGGATAGCGCCCAACTCGGCGAAGTCGTGCTCGGACAGCAAGTCAAGGATCTTCCCCTCAACGGCCGCAACTTCGTGGAACTCACCCAGATGCAGCCGGGCGTTTCTTCGGCTCGTTCCTTCGATGCCGTGGGAAAAGGGCTAAAAGGCGGGGTGAACTTTGCCGTCAATGGCAACTCCATGGATAACAACCTTTTCCTCATCGACGGCGCCAACAACAACGATGTGGGATCGAACCGCACCATCCTGGTTTACCCGTCATTAGATTCCATTGCGGAATTCAAGATGCTGCGCAACGCCTACGGCCCTGAGTACGGCCAGGCCTCGGGCGCAGTGGTCAATATCGTAACCCGCAGCGGCGGCAATGACTTTCATGGTGGCGCTTACTTTTTCGGCCGCAATGACGCGCTCGATGCCTACGACTGGTTTTCCGCGCGACAAGCCGCTCTGGACCGTGCCGCCAATAAGTTCAATTCCAGCACCGGCAGCATTTATTCCAACCCTAATGCCGATAAACCGATTCTCCGCCGCAACGACTTCGGCTACTCCCTGGGCGGCCCGATTAAGAAGGACAAGCTGTTCTTCTTCTGGAGCCAGGAGTGGAACCGGGAAGTGCGCGGCGTGCACCGTAGCGGCTGCGTTCCCAGCGCCGGCGAGCGCGCGGGCGACTTTTCCGGCGGTATCACCTGCGGCGACATTCTGACCAGCATTCCAGCTGCTTATCAGGCTGCCGGGAATCCCTGGAAAATTGCCACTCCGCTAAAGTCGACGTTGGATGAGATGGGCAACTACCCGCTGCCCAACCTGCCGTGTCCGGTAACGCCCGCGGGAGCGGCCTCGCCAGTGTCCGGCAGCGCAGGGTGTAATAACTGGCTGCAGAATCCCAGCACTTATCTGAACTATCGCGAGGAAAACATCCGTGGCGATTACAACCTGGCCAAGAATCACGTCATTACCTTCCGCTATACGCAGGACACCTGGGTCAATCCCGCTCCCAGCGCCGGGTACTGGGGTGATGACAACTACCCGCAACTGGAAAGCAACTGGGCTCAGCCTTCGAAATCCATTATTGGAAAGCTGACTTCCACCATCGGTGCCAACCTGGTCAACACGGCTGAGTTCTCGTACTCCAACAATCGCATCAACATTACAGTCGGCGGCACGGATCCGGGCTTAGCCGCTACGCTGAACGGCGACGTTCCCACTTTGTTCCCCGCTGACTTGAAGTCGCACGCTGTCGGCATTCCGGCTCTCAACTTGGGTAACACCGGCGGCACTACGCAGATGATCGCGCCCTGGCACAACCAGCAGGATCTGTATAACGTCCGCGACGACCTGGTTTGGGTGCACGGGAAACACACTTTGAAGTTCGGTGCCTTCCTGGGCTTCAATGCGAAAAACGAGGACACCGGCGGAGCCACCGCCGAGCGCCTCAGCATCAACACCGCCGACGGTTATGCCGGCATCAAGACCGGCATGCCCTTGGCCAATGCCATGATCCCGGGCAACGTCTTTTCCAACTTGTCAGAGACGTCAACCGATATTTACAGCCAAGTACGCTGGCGCGATTACGAGTTCTACGCCGGC
>DATGIY010000505.1:0-3048 GCA_035295475.1 Terriglobales bacterium | reverse complement strand
GGTTTTTGGCCTGCATGCGCAGCGAAATCTTCATCTCATGGAGCGCGCGCAAACCCTTTCCCATTTGAGCGCCAGGCTTCTCGAGCAACTGACCGCGTTGTTCCGCCAGGAGCGGCCCGATCTGATACTGGTTCAGGGCGACACGACCAGTGTTTTCGCGGCATCATTGGCTGCGTTTTACGAAGGAATAGCAGTCGGGCACGTGGAAGCTGGGCTGCGTACACAGGACAAGCGCAATCCCTTCCCCGAAGAACTTAACCGGCGAGTAACAAGCTTGGTCGCTGACCTGCATTTTGCGCCCACCCAGCAAGCACGCGAAAATCTGCTCCGCGAGCAGGTGGACAGCCGGAGAATTTACGTGACCGGCAATACCGTCATTGATGCCCTGCAAGCGATTCGTGGGCCTGCCCGCGAACGGGCGCTACGTGAATTTCCTTTTCTCGCGAATGGCCACCGCACGATTCTGGTCACAGCTCACCGCCGCGAAAATCATGGCGCGCCGCTGGAGCGCATCTGCCGCGCGGTTGCACTTCTTGTCCAGGAACACCCCGAGATACGCGTGATCTGGCCGGTTCACCCCAATCCTCAGGTTTGCCGCCCGGTTTACGATCTGCTCCACGGCAGGGAACGAGTTCACCTCTTGCCAGCTTTGTCGTACACCTCCTTTATCGGCGTGCTTGATTTGTGCGCCCTGGTGCTGACCGATTCCGGCGGCGTGCAGGAGGAAGCGCCCGCCCTGGGGCGGCCAACTCTGGTTCTGCGTGATACCACCGAGCGGCCCGAAGGGGTGATGTCGGGAACCGTGAAGCTCGTAGGCACGGAGGTCGAAACCATCATTGGTGAGACCTCGCACCTGCTGTCGGATGAGTATGCCTATCGCCAGATGTCTTTAGCAGCTTGCCCTTACGGCGACGGGCGCGCCGCAGAGAGGATCGTCGCCGCCATTCGCAACCACTGGGGGCTGGACCGTGCCCAGCCCGAAGCGTTCTGTGCTACCTCGGCGACTCTGGCCATGGCGTGACTCGATATGGAGCCGACTGTGGGCAAGAAAATCGCTTACCTGGTGGGCACTTTTCCGGCTCTCTCAGAAACTTTCATTCTTCGGGAGCTCAACTTCCTCCTGGAAAATGGCCTCGAGGTTTCGGTTTATGCGATCCGGCGCGCCGACTCGTTTGAAGGAACTCGGCCCCTGTGTACTCCCGCTCTAATCTCCGGTTGTAGGTACGCGCGCCCTGATCATATTCTCCGCCACCTCGCCGACAATCTGCTTGCTTTGATCCTGCACCCCGTGCGCTACGCGCGCGCCCTGCGAGTATTTCTCCGGAGCCTGGAGCTAACTGCGCCCAAGACGGCCGTGCAAGTGATGTATCACTTCGTGTGCGGGATCGGGTTTGGCTGTGCTATGCGCAGGGCGGGGGTGCGCCACATACACTCTCATTTTTCGGCCGGCTCCGACCTCGCTCTTGCCGCCAGCCTGTACACCGGCATCCCGTTTTCCTTCACCGCGCATGCCTCGGACGACATCTTCACCCACCCGGCGCTGCTCACTCCTAAGTTGGAGCACTGCCGGTTTGCCGTTCCCGTTTCCCAATATTCGGCGCGATTTCTCGATTCCATCACCGCAAGACGGTATACCGAAAAAGTGCATAGTATCTACAACGGTGTGTCAGTCTCCGAGTGCGTGGGAATTGCTTCTCCGCCGCGGCTTGAGCGCACCGATGAGAGTAGCGAGCGCCCGCTGCGGATCGTCTCTGTTGGCCGATTGGCCGCGATCAAGGGCCACGGGACCCTGATCGAGGCATGCCATCTGCTCCAGCAACGTAGCGTGCGCTTCTCCTGCTGCATTATTGGCGAAGGCCCGGAACTTAAGTTTCTAAGAAGACTGATAGAGGCGCTCGACCTCTCCGACGCAGTTACCCTCACCGGCAGCATGGATTTGCAGCGCGTGTATTCGGTACTGAGACAATCAGACTTGTTTGTCCTGCTTTCGGAAATATCGGCCCGTGGTCATCGCGATTGCCTGCCCACGGCAATTCTTGAGGCCATGCTGGCAGGCCTTCCGGTAGTTTCGACCTATGTGTCCGCCATTCCAGAAATCGTCGAGCATCAGGTCACCGGCATGTTGGTGCCGGAGCGCTCTCCCGGGCAAGCCGCCGATGCGATCGAACGATTGGCGCGAAACCCGGCCCTGCGCCGGCAATATGGCGAAGCGGGCCGCGAGCGCGTACTCCAATATTTCAACTCGCAGATAAATTTGCGGGAGTTGCTGGGGTTGTTTGCTGCCTCTCTTGACGGGCATAGAGCGCCGGCCACAACTCGCAACCGCCAGCCCGTCATTCCCAGTCCTGCTGTTTCCTCCCCGCTTCGTTAGTAATTGTCTTTCTTAAGCTCCGGAGCAGAAGCCGCCCAAGCGTATGCGCAATCGTGATTTGTGGCAACCGACCCGGGTGGTCAAAATACGCGGCCAGTTTCGGCCCTCTTCGGACCGCCGCATGGTGGACGTATCGTCTCGCTTTATTGTGGCCCTGCTCTGCCGTTTCTATGACCAGGCGATTTGCCGTTACGCTCGCGGCAAACTGCTCGACCTGGGTTGTGGGCATGTGCCCTACTACCAAATGTACGCGCCGTTGGTCAGCGATAGCGTGTGCATCGATTGGCCGCAGTCAGCCCACTCCAGCCCACATCTCGATGCGCTCGCCGACTTGAATCATTCGATTCCTTTGCCCGACAACTCCTTTGACACCATTCTGCTGACCGATGTTCTGGAACACATCGCGGAGCCGCAAATTCTGCTGCGGGAAATCGCCCGCGTGATGAAGCCCGGCGGCTGCCTCATCGCCGGCGTTCCCTTTCTCTACTGGCTGCATGAAACCCCAAACGATTACTACCGCTACACGGAATTCGCTCTGCGAAGATTGTGCGAGCGCAGCGGACTCACAGTGGTGTCGCTGCGGGCCTATGGCGCGGCGCCGGAGGTCCTGATGGATGTGATCGGAAAACTTCTCGCCGCCGTGCCGGTTTTCCGCTTACTGGCGCGCGATTACGGCC
>DATGIY010000504.1:0-6142 GCA_035295475.1 Terriglobales bacterium | reverse complement strand
GCAGGAATAGAATGCGTCCCAGATCGTTCAACGCCACCCGGTCCCGCGGATACTGCGCCAGCACTGTGCGCAGGTGCTGCTCGGCTTCATTGTAATGTCCTTCATCGCGCAGAACCTGGGCGTAGAAAAAATGGGCTCGCGCTAGCTTGGGGGCGACACTCAGCGCCTTTTCCAGCACCGTGCGCGCGCGGTCCAGATTGCCTTCCTGCACCGCGGCCCTCCCGATATTCACCCAGCCGTCCGGATTTTTCGGGTCGATCTCCGTGATTTTCTGGAACGCCGCCTCCGCTCCCTTCAGGTCGCCCTGCAGCAGTAATCCGATCCCGTAATCATTCCATCGCTGCCAGTCGCCGGCTTGCAGCACCACCTTCGGCTTGGGCGCCGGCGCGCTGTGCGACACCACCTGCAGAGTGACCTCGTCTTGGGCCAGCACCACGATGGGCAGATTGGGAATCTTCTGTTCCTTTGCGGAAACGTCGTGCACGGACCCATCGATCATGTAATGCGTATCGTCGTAATCCGGCGTGACCTGATGAGGTCCTTGCTTGGGATCGTTGTATCCGGAAAAAGCGTATTGCGTAAACCACCAGGAGAATTTGCGGTAACAGAGGCGCGCGTGCAGCGTGATCTTGTCGCCCGCGTTTTCCGGAATGTGCAGGCGATAATGCACCGTGTCCGCGGCGCCGGGCGGGATCAGGTGCACATACACCACCGAGCGCGTCATCCAGGAGTTGCGCTTGTTGACCATGTGCCCGTGTTCGTCCACCTGCAGCGAGCGATAGAAGTGCGCTCCTGGTTCCACCGGCCCTTTGCCGTTGTCTTCCACCATGCCGCTCCAGAACAGCACCTGGCCGCGATCATCGGTAGCCTTCAACTCCAGCCAGGTATCGAAGGCATCCACGGTGCCGCCGGGAAAGAAGTGACCTAGTTTTACGGTGCGCACGACAACGTCTACGCGGTCGGTGTCGCCTCGGCGCAGGACCGGCAGCGCGCGGTTAAGCGGCGCCGTGATCGGCCGGGCCTCGCCCACCTCCCCCCGGGGCTGGTTGGACTCGGCTTCCTCTCCGACGGCAAAGGTGGTGGCCAGCTGCGGCGTTCCCGATAGCGGCACCAGCGGTTTCTTGGCGGCGGCTTCCGGCTGATCCGGCGACACCGCAAAAATATCCACGCTTACAATGCCGTTTTTCAGGAAAGCTTCTTCCACCTGCAGCTGCTTGGTATCTTCGTTCGCCGTCGGCAGCGCCGTGTTCGCCGCCGGAAAGCGATGGGAGTGAATGAAGCCGTTGATGTTGCCCGCATCCTTCGAGCGCGTCAGAGGCATGTGGCAGTCCTGGCACTGCGCCGGCTTCGCCGGGTAATAGAACGATCGCGCTCCCTGCCATGAAACCCCGCTGGCTTGCCAGTTGTCGTATTCATTGAAGCCGCGCTCCCAGCGGTAATGATTCACCGGCACATCCAGGTGCACCTTGTGGCAGGCGGAGCAGAATTGTGGCGTTTGGTTGCGCATGAATGGCTTCAGGAACACCCGCCGGTGTGGCTCCGGGTTCAGGTTGACCAGAAAATCGTGCAGTGTGCGCACGATGGGATTCTTGCTGGCCGCCAGTTCGTGCAGCTTGGGATATTCCAGGTAGAAGTCGCCGTTGCCCATCGTGCTCTTCACCCGCGCGATGGAGTGGCACATCATGCAACCCAGGCCCGCCTGCGCTTGTGGAGTATGCACGATCTTGCGAATCGGCGTGTCCATCATGCCGCTGTACAACACTGCCGGATCGTGGCATCCGCCGCACCACTTCGAGGGCCGCGTGCCCACCACGTCCTGCATGTACTCAATGCTCAGGCGGTACCACTGGTTGTTGAAAGAAGAGAAATGGTGCGCCGAGCTGTACCACTCGCGGTAGATGTCCTCATGGCAGCGCTTGCAGGAATCCGATTCCATGAAGAATTTGCTGGGAATCTTCTGCCCGCCATAGACCTGGGCGGAACTGGGGAAAAACGGTCCTTTCGGGCCGTCGCCTTCGTTGTTCATGCTGGCCGGCGCGTCGGGAGGATTCTGGATGCGCGCGCTGTTTTGCCAGTTCACATTGCGCTGATACCACGCACCCCAGCCAATGCCGGCCAGGACTACCAGCGCCAGCACCGGCCGCACCACCACCGCGCCCGGCACCGACCCCAGCCATCCCCGGCGTCCCGCCCAGTCGGCCGCCAGCAACCCCACCGCCGCCAGCACCAGCACGATGTGCAGGTAGAGCCAGTTCCACTCTGCCCGTGGCGTCCCCGTATAGATCAGGACGATGCCGAGGGCGGCGCCCGCCGTCAGCAGAAGCCATCCTGCTTTGCCGATAAACGTTTGCGACCGCAGCCGCCGCCACAGAAACGGCGCCAGCAGAACGGCCGCCGCCACTCCCGCCACCGTATGCAGCAGCACCACCCCGGCATACAGCACATTGGGTTGAGGAAAAGGATAGAGATACGCGGCGGAGCCGGCCAGAAACAGCAGCAGTCCAAACAGCAGCTTGTGACTCAAGGGGGATTGCGGCATCACTCGCTCTGCAGATTATCCTCGCGTTAAGGCGCGATTCTTAGGCGCTCAAGTTGAATAAGTTGCGATGGCGCCGGCTTGGCGACCCCACTCCGCCTGCCAGCTTCTTAGCGGGCGTAACTTTAGTAGCTATGAACCAGATCGGCAATAATACAAAAATATTAGCCCCGCGCTACGGCCCGGCAATCCAATATCCTTGTCGTAGTAAATGCCCTCGAAAGCTGAGCTCTCTTAATGTTCACTCCGCAGCCGATTGGATTTGTCAGCAGCCCCTACAAAAACACCAGCGACGTCCCGCGCGGTCTGGGCGCCAAGCATGAGGCGGAAGGATTGCTGAGAATTCGGCCCGAACTGGAAGCCGGTCTCACCGACATCGAGGGCTTTTCTCACCTGTTCGTCATTTGGGAATTCGACCGCTCCCAGGGGTTCGAATTGCTGGGCACTCCGCCCAGCGACAATCGGCCGCACGGGGTTTTCGCCACTCGCTCGCCCCGCCGCCCTAATCCCCTCGGACTTACCGTGGTCGAGCTGGTTCGACGCGAAGGCTCCGTCCTGCACGTTCGCGGCGTGGATATGCTGGATGGCACGCCTATCCTCGACATCAAGCCTTACCTATCCAGTATTCCTATGGAGAAGCTGCGCCGCGGCTGGCTGGCTGAGGCCGAGGAACGGAAGAAATCCTGATGATTTCCAGCTCGATCTGAATTAATGACTCAGTGGGCTGCCAGGCTGAATCTCAGGCCCAGGTAGTACGGCCACAACACGATCGCGAGCACCGCCTTCCAAAAGCCAAACTGGAGAAACCCGATAGTGAATAGCCACGCCCCCACCCACAAAGTTCCCGCGAAGGAATGCTGTTCGATCTTGATCTTCTCCATATTCTCCTCCCCGCGATCCGCGCGGCCGGCCTTGCTGGCAGGCGGACTCTCCTGAGAACAACGATATTCTACGTGGTGTCCTTTGGGATTGCTTCCGCCAATATCCTCGAACCCGGGGGCCAGGTTCCCAGTCATGCGGCCGGGCTAAGAAAGTTTCTCCGCGCTGATCTTTCCTTGCGGCCCGAGGAAGTCCTTGTGCGTGCAACTGTCGCCTTCTTCGACCCGCCCGGGTGAAATCATTGCCGCAGGCTGCCACCCCCGCGCCCATCGTAATTGTTACCCGTTACCTTGGTGACTTGCCGCTATCTCCCGCTCTGCGTACGATGCTCTTGGGTTTGGCGAAGTACCTTTGGGGGAGGGTACCAGCCACCGAGGAGCTTGGGCGCGAGTCCAGGCTCCTCTTTTGTTTTTCCACAGTCTCGCCGCGCTTTACAGCTTTCATTTAGGGAAGAAATACGGAACAGGACTGCAAGAAGAGCAGCCCCGACGGCAGCGCTGATGCCAGGCCTGTCCCTAGGACCCGACTAGTTTTTCCAATGCCGCCTTGTTGCGGATCAGCAGAGTGGAGCCGCGCAGTTGCGCGATCTGCTGCTTGCGAAAATCGCTGAGTACCCGGGTCACGGTTTCCCGCGACGTGCCCACCAATTGCGCGATCTCTTCATGCGTCAGCGCAAGTTTAATGCGGATTCCGTCTTTTGTGCCTTCGCCCTGCTCCGACCACTCCAGCAGCAAGCGCGCCATCTTCTCCGTCACCGAGTGCGACAAGCCCAGCGAGCGGATCATGTCGTACGCCGACTGGCAGTTCTGGCTCAGGTGCTGCGCCGCCCGCAGGCACGCGTCACCATGTTCTTGCAGAAACTTCAGAAAATCTTCGCGCTTGACGAAATTCAACTGCGAAGGCTGCAGCGTCTCCGCCGTCAGTTCGTAGGGTTTGCCCGAAACCGTGGCGTGCAGGCCCAGCACTTCCCCGGGTTCCGCGATGCGCAGTATCAGCGTCTTGCCGTCGCGCGAGGTGGTCGTGAGCTTCACTCGCCCCCGGCACAGAACATACATTCCCCGCGGCGCCTGCCCTTCCACGAACAAAATCGCGCCCTGCGGTACCGCCGAGGAATATTTGATTTTTTCGAAGGCGGCCAGTGCCGTGCGCGGCAGATCACAGAAAAAGCGTTCCGATCGGAGCGTACAAATCAGGCAGTTCTCGATGATGGGCAGTCCGTAGGGCGACCCCATGCACACCTCTTATCACAAGCCGTTGTGATCAATATATCACCTACGGTACATTTCTTTGTTGCCCTGCCGGGCGCTCCACAGCCCCCGGAAATGACACTTTTTGTTAAGACTGTTTTCGCCCCACAGGCGGCAAGAAGTTGATTTTAAAAGGCCCAGCGCAGCAGGGTAGCCCCTACTGTAAAGCCCGCGCCCACCGACGCCAGCATCACCAGGTCGCCTTTCTTCAAGCGCCCCTCCTGGCGCGCCGTCTCCATGGCCAGGGGAATCGTGCCCGCAGTAGTGTTGCCGAAACGGTCGATATTGATGATTACGCTTTCCTTGCGCAGACCCAGACGGTCCGCGGTCGCGGTAATAATGCGCTTATTGGCCTGATGCGGAATGAAGGCATCAATATCGCTTCCCTTCAGGTTGTTGCGCTGCAACAGGCGCTCGCAAACCTCCGCCATCTTGCGCACCGCGTACTTGAACACCGCCTGCCCGTCTTGATGCACGTAATGCATCTTCTTGTCCACGGTCTCGTGCGTGGAGGGGTGCAAACTGCCGCCTCCCGGCATGTAGAGCGCGCACCCGCCGGAGCCATCCACCTCGTGCAGGAAATCGATGATGCCTTCGCCATCTCCATCCGCCGGCTCCAGCAGCACCGCGCCGGCGCCATCGCCGAAAATGACGCAGGTCGCGCGGTCGCTGTAGTCGATGATCGACGACATCACATCCGAGCCGATTACCAGCACATTCTCCTGCGCTCCCGTGCACACAAACTGTGCTCCCGCCTGCAGCGCAAAGACGAAGGCGGAACACGCGGCGGAAAGATCAAATCCCCAGGTCCCCGCCGCACCCAGTTTGTGCTGCACCAGGCAGGCCGTCGAGGGGAAAAACATGTCGGGCGTGACCGTGGCCACGATAATGGCGCCAATCTCCTTCGCCTCCAGCCCGCGCTGCGCCAGCGCCTTGCGTGCCGCCTCCACCGCCAGGTCGCTGGTCGCCATTCCCTTTTCCACCAAATGACGCTCGCGAATCCCCGTGCGCTCCACGATCCATTCGTCGGTCGTGTCTACCATGGTTTCCAGATCGTGGTTCGTCAACAGACGCGGAGGCACGAATGTCCCCAGCGCGGTAATCTTTGCCCGCCGCAGCTTGCTCAATGATTTCTCCCGTTGCAAAAGAGGTATTTTGACGGATGGAGGTCGCGCTTGTCTAACTCATTTCCCGCCCACCACCGGCGGTGAACCAAAGCACTCAGCAGTCAGCATTCGGCCCCTCGGCAAGTATCAATGGGCAATTAGCACTTGGCCATTAGCATTTAGCCCCTGAATTTCTGCTTGGTTCTCGCCACGATCCGTGGCTGGCCAAGTGCTAACTGCTAAATGCTGCGGGACAGAAGCCGGCTGCTGGCCACGCTGGAGAGCTGCTAAAATAGAGCTGGTCAGGCATCGGTCCCACGCGACGCAATCCCGCCAACCCCGCCAGGTCCGGAAGGAAGCAACGGTAACGGGCT
>DATGIY010000503.1:0-2598 GCA_035295475.1 Terriglobales bacterium | reverse complement strand
CCAACCAGATACGTATGGGTTGGCAAGCCCAGGTACTTCCCCACCTGTGCATAGGAAATATCGATCATGGCCGTCTCGATCGCACCCATGGGTGTATTCCCGGTGCGCATGTCGAAGATGGCGGGTGCGCCGCCCCACACTACGGGCGCTCCCGGGGCGGCCAATTGATGGATAGTGATCCCGCTCAGGCATTCAGCGGCATGCTGCACCACCGAACCGGCTAGCGTGACCGGCGCCGCCGCCCCCGCCAGCGGCATGGAAATGATCTCGGCTGGCACTCCCGCGCCTCCCAGATCGATCAGGCTTTGCGCTGCGAATTCCGTCCACGTCAGCGGCGGCGAAGGACAAACGTCGAAAACCGCCCGTGGCCTTTGCCGCACCTCCTGCTGCCCGCCGGCCTCGATCGCCAGCAGTTCCAGCATGCGTCGTCCCCCGGCGGCGCTGAATCCCCCCGTCACCACCGACTTGTTCGAAAACCACAACACCAGGAACAGCCGGTACAAATCGCCAATTTCCGCCGCCGCGTCATTGCATACCATGGCCGTGGACTGGGCGGCGTACTGCGGCAGCATCTCCGCTACCTGCACCAGGCGTGCCAGATCGGCGGCCTTCGCCGGACGATGCTCCAGCGTGTCCGCGTCCAGCAGGTAAACGCAGGAAGATCCCGGATCGAAGTGCACATCGTCGCCACCGTAGTGCACGGCCGGCCGGCCTTCGCGGTCGTAAAGCCAGAATTCGTGGGGTACGGTGTCCAGGGCACGTCGCGCCAACGCCTCTGGAATATGCGCTACAGCGCCGGTTAGTGTCTTCTCTATCCCGCATCCTGACGAGCCCAGCAGATCAATCGCTGCCGGCGCTTCCACCTTTACCCCGGGCCGCTCCAGCAGCTCAAACGCCTCTCCCAGCACTCGCTCCACGAATGCCTTGTCGAGAAGCTCGATTTTCGCTCGCCTGCCGGCTTCCATGCTATTTGGCTTCTCCATTGCACTTCTCCATCAGCGACTTCGCCAGCGCCACCGCTCCCACGGCATCCTTGCCATAGCCGTCGGCGCCGATTTCTTCCGCCCACTTCCGCGTGACCGGCGCTCCGCCCACGATGATTTTCACCCGCGGCCGCAGTCCCTCCCGCTCTAGCGCCTCGACTACGCCCCGCTGCAGCGCCATCGTCGTGGTCAGCAACGAGGAGACACCCACAATGTCAGCCCGCATCTCGCGAGCCTTCGCGGCGAACGTCTCCGCCGCCACATTCACCCCCAGGTCGATGACTTCGAAACCGGCGGCCGACAGGAGTATCCCTACCAGCGTCTTTCCGATCTCGTGAATGTCGCCCTTGACCGTGCCCAGCACGATCCGCCCGACAAATTCCCGCTGCGCCCCGCGCCGGCGCATCTCCGGTTCCAGCACCGCGATGCCCGCCTTCATGGCCTCGGCCGCCATGATCAGGTCGGGCAGGAACATCTGCCGCGCCGCGAACTGCTCGCCCACGTAGTCCACTCCGGGCACGAAGCCTTGGTTCACCGCTTGCAGCGGGTCCACGCCCGCCGCCAGCGCCTGCCCGGCCAGTTGGGTGGCGTGCTCGGCGGCGCCCTCCACGATGCTCTGCCGCATGGCTTGGAACAGCTCGTCGCTCATCCTGCCTGCCTCGAGGAAAACCGCTGGCATCGCGGCTTTCCTCCCCTGCCGGGATGCTATCCGGCGCTTGTCTCATGGGGCTGTGATTTAGATCACGAGTTCGGGTGATGAATGGCTGAGAAGAAACGGATTCCTGGGCGGATTTCGGCTCGCTGCTGGGCCCCTTCCACTACTGCGGGTCAAACTGATATACCGCGTATTGCATGTCCCCGCGGACGCGCTGCAAGAACCCATCCTCGCTCAGCACATGCTCGAGCAGCGGATTGTGGTAGACCACGAATACCGGCCGCGGGTCTGCTTGCAGTGAGGCCTTTAGATTCGCCATCACATCCCGCAATCCCGCCTCCGGCAGCGGATTGAAAAGGAACAACACCAGCGGCTCCGGCGGAAACTGGAAATCGCGGGCATCGCCCCACGCCGACTGCAGGGCGAAGCACTTCTGCTTTTCGCTTCTGTATTTGCCGATGTTGGCCAGAGCCGTGCGGTGCAGTGCCTCCACCGCTTCCACGCCCAGGATGCGCTCGAAAGGATATTCTGACGCCATCAGCAGGGTGCGGCCTTTCCCCGATCCCAAATCGATAAAAACAAACTGGCGGTAGTCGATCTCCAGCCCGCGAATGCTCTCATGAAACAGCCCGGGATCGCTAGGCTGATAGCGATGGCCGGCCAGCACCGCCAGCAGGTCCGCACGCCGGCTTACGTTCGCCGACGTCGTGTCCACCCGGTGTTCCCAATCGAAATCGATGTCCCCATAACGCTGCTTGCGCCGCCCCGGCGTGGACTCACGCAAGAACTCCCACAATTCCCCCAGGAACATACCCGCCGCTCGGGTAGCGCCCACACGTGGCAGATTCTCGCGCCACCATCGGACGCAGGCCCGGGGAATGGTGATCGGGCTATTGTCCGCCGGCGAACTGCGTCGTCCTACTGCCATCTCAGTCGGCTTTCACTCCATCCAGGCTGACC
>DATGIY010000502.1:0-2265 GCA_035295475.1 Terriglobales bacterium | reverse complement strand
TTGTAACCGCCACGATTGTGCAAGAGTTTTACAAGGGCGCATCGGTCATCGCCCGCAAGCAGTCTACGAATCTTATTAGCGCGGCTTGGGAATTGACCATGCGCAACACCCGCCGTTACGGCGGCTACGTGGTTCACTATGGCGTGGCCCTGGTCATGATCGGGCTGGCCGGTTCCGCTTTCAACCGCGACAAGGAAATGGAGATGGGTTACGGCGACCACATGAACGTCGGGCCGTACACCCTCACCTGCCGCTCCTACACGCAGGACGACAAGCCCAATTATCGCAGCGAGTGGGCGATTCTCGATGTCACCGATAACGGCAAGCCTCTCACCACCATGTACCCGGAGCGACGCTTCTACCGGGCCAGCCAGCAGATGGCCACCATGGTCGCCAATCGCTCCACGTTGAAAGAAGATTTGTACGTTGTCTACGAAGGCGTGAATGAGGACACCGGCCGGCCGATCATCAAGGTGCACCTTAACCCCCTGGTCATGTGGATCTGGATCGGGTGGCTGACCATGGTCGGCGGCACCTTGCTGTGCATGGTGCCGAATGCGGCGCGCGTGCCCTTGCCCGCCGCCGCACCCCTGCACGCGACCGCGGCCGCCGAGGCGGGAGATTGATGCTTCCGAAACCCAACATTCGCCTGCGCCGCGCCTGGCAAGTCGCTTTGTTGTGCCTCGCCATTTTCGCTTTCCTCGGCGCTGGCGACGAAGAAGCGCGCTTCAACGATCTGGGGCATCGCTTGATGTGTGTTTGCGGCTGCAACCAGATTCTCCTGGAATGTAATCACGTCGGCTGCAACTACTCCGACCATATGCGCCAGGAACTGATGGCGGCGCTCGACAAGGGACAAAACGACGACCTCGTGCTGCAGGCCTTCATTCAGAAATACGGCACCACCGTTTTGGCCGCGCCCACCGAAAAAGGCTTCAACCGCGTGGCCTGGATCATGCCTTACCTGGCGCTGGTGCTGGGACTGGGCCTCGTAACCATGGTCGTGCGGGCCTGGGGACGTAAGGCGGTGGCGCTGCGCGAGGCCGCGGGACCAGCAGATCCCGCGCTCGAACCCTATCGCAGCCAGGCTCAGCAGGAGACGGAAATATGATCGCTTTCGCCGCCTGTGCCCTGTTCGGCCTGGCGATCCTGGTCTACGTTTTCTGGGTGCCGGCGCAGGTGGAGGCTTCACCCGAGAAGACGCGCCTCGCCTACTTGCTGGAGCGCAAGGAGGCGGTCTACGAGAACCTGCGCGACCTCAATTTCGAATACAAGGCGGGCAAATTCCCTGAAGCCGACTACCAGGGAATGAAGACGGCGCTGGAAACCGAAGCTGCCGGGCTGCTGGCGGAGATCGCCGCTCTGGAAGCCGGCGAGAGCTCCTACCTCGCACCCGTGGCCCGGCGCGGCGCGGAATAGATCCTGAGTAGGATTGCTTCAGATCAGCAACATAAATCATGCGGGCTCCGGCCCGGAGAAACGGTTCGACCATACACATGCCCTCAGCCCTCAACCTGGCAACCAGACACCCCGCGCCATCGCGGCGTTTTCTTCTCGCTGCTCGCTGTTCGGTACTCGGGACTGTTCTCCTCCTGCTCGCCACCAGCGCCTTTGCCGATTCTCTTACCGGCAAGGTCACCAATGGCACCAACGGCAAGCCCTCCGCCGGGGATGATGTCGTGCTCATCAAGCTGGCGCAAGGCATGCAGGAAGCGGCGCGCGGCAAAACCGACGCCAAAGGCAATTTCTCGCTCAACGTCGACAACCTGCAGGAGCCGCATCTGGTGCGGGTCAATCACCAGGGCGTGAACTATTTTCAGCCCGCGCCTCCCGGAACCAGTGCCGTCAATGTGCAGGTCTTCGATGTCGCCAAGAAGCTCGACGCCGTCTCCACCACCGTGGACGTCATGCGCTTCCAGGCGCAGAACGGACAATTGCAGGTGCTGGAACTCTTCGCCGTGCAGAACAGCTCCAAGCCGCCGCGCTCGCAGATGAGCGATGACAATTACGAGATCCAGCTGCCGCCCGGCGCGCAGATTGATACCTCGTTGGCGAAAGCCCCCGGTGGTCAGCCGGTGAACTCCGCCCCGGTGCCGCTGGATAAGAAAGGACGTTACACCTTTATCTTCCCCCTGCGTCCCGGCGAAACCCAGTTTGAAGTCGGCTACCACCTGCCTTATTCCGGCCAAGCCCAAATTGATCCCAAGCCGCTGGTGGCGCAGCAGCATTTTGTGATCATGCTGCCCAAGGAAATGCAGTTCAAGG
>DATGIY010000501.1:0-4627 GCA_035295475.1 Terriglobales bacterium | reverse complement strand
GGCCGTTCCCACCATGCTGGTGTACTTGCTGCACCATCCGGAGCGAAAGAATTTTGATTTGTCCAGTTTGTATCGCATTACCATCGGCGGCGCCGCCCTGCCGGAAAAACTGCGCTCTGACTGCGAGCAGGTTTTCCCCGGCCGGATTGACCAGGGATACGGGCTTTCCGAATCGGTGGCGATTGCCACCGGTTATGACGATCACGAGCCCTATCAACCGGGCTCCGCCGGCAGGCCCGACCCTGGGGTCGAACTGCGGATTATGGACGATCGCAATCAGCCCCAACCGCCGGGGAGCACGGGAGAGATCTGCCTGGCGGGTGCCAACATCAGCCCGGGATATTGGCAGGATGAGGCGGTAACGCGGGAGGCGTACCAGGAAGGATGGTTCCACACCGGCGACGTTGGATACCTGGACTCTGGCGGGTACCTGCACATAACGGATCGCAAGAAGGACCTGATCATCAAAGGCGGAGAAAATATTTCTTCCCGGGAAATCGAAGAGGCGATCTACCTTCATCCCTCGGTAGCGGAAGCGGCCGTGGTGGGAGTGCCGGATGCGTTGTTTGGGGAAGAGATTTGCGCGGTGATTCAACTGAAGCCAGGCGCCCAGGCCAGCGACGACGAAATCCGGCGGCATGTGGCCCAGCATCTGGCCAAGTTCAAGGTGCCGCGACGGGTGGTTTTTCAGGCCGCTTTGCCCAAGAACTGGACAGGGAAGATTCAGAAACGAGCGCTACGCGAGCAGTTTGCCGTACTGCCCGCGGCCTAGGCGCTGGCGCGGCGGCGCTTGCGCCGAGCCGGCTTCTTCAGGCGCGCCTCCAGTTCGGCGACCCGCTGGCGCAGGGCGCGGAGTTCGTCGTCCGACCCAGAGCTTTCCCGCGGCCGCTCCCCTCCTGCGAGAAAGCGCTTCATTGATTCCACCGGCGAGAGCAGCGCCGAACGCATGTCGCCAATGCGGTTCTGCACCGCGTTCTGCACCGTCTGATAAGTATCAAAGGCCGATTTCAAATACCACATGATGAATTCCTGCCGCGCCTGATCCGAGGCCACAATCAACTCGCGCAGCAGTTCCAGGGGCAGGCCGGTGGGCTTGGCCTTGGCATCTTCCGTAATGATTTGTGTAAGCGTCACCCGGGTCAGGTCTTTGCCGGTCTTAGCGTCCACGACGTGGACGTCCTTGCCCTCGCGGATGAGGGCGGCAATGTCGTCGAGATTCACGTAGCGGCTGCCGTCGGTGTCGTAGAGGCGGCGGTTGCCGTATTTCTTGATCGTGACCGTGGCCGCTTTCATATGTGCGCCGCAACAATGGCCAGCCCTAATCTTGACACAGGCAACCCAGGCTTGTACATTGGCCTCTATTGCTGCAATGCAGCATAACAATGCATGCAGCCTGAGGGGAGTCGGAAGGGGGAAACGTGGCTATGCCCCTGATTCGCGAAGACCGAGCCGAGGCGGAGGTATCGCTCTGGAACGAGGTGGGGTTTGCCCGTGACATTGTGACCCTGCATCTGTCCCGCACCTTCTACGGGATAGGAGTGCCGCACGGCCACGGCGCCGGGGTGATCCTGATTCCCGGCTTCCTGATGCCCGACGCGTACCTGGCGGAGATGCGGGCCTGGTTGAGGCGAATTGGATACCGTGCCTATTTTTCCGGCATCCGCTGGAATGCCGATTGCCCCAACCTGCTGATTCAGCGCGCTGTCGGCGAGAGTCTCAATCGAGTATGGCGGCAAACAGGGCGCAGGGTGCACCTGATCGGGCATAGTCTGGGGGGAGTGATCGCCCGCGCCCTGGCCTCCCAAAGACCGAATGACGTGGCTTCCGTCATCACCTTGGCCTCGCCCTTTCGCGGCGAAGTAGCGCATCGCCATGTCTTGTTTGCGGCCGATCTGGTGCGTCAGCGCATCTTGCGGAAACAGGAACCCGGAGTGCTGCCGGATTGCTATACCGGGCATTGCACTTGTGATTTTCTGCAATCTTTGCGCCGCGAGATGCCGGCAGAAGTTGAGCAGACGGCTATCTATACCCGCAGCGATGGCGTCGTGGATTGGCGCTACTGCATTACCGGCGACCCGCGGGTGGACTTTGAAGTCTCGGGGACTCACATCGGACTGGTTTTCAATGCCGCGGTTTACATGTTGGTGGCGCGCCGTCTGGCGGATTCGTGTCCGGCCGCCGCAGAGGCGACTCCGGGGGTAGTCGCCTGAATCGTGCCCCACCTTCCCAATTTGGGACGGCTTCCATGCTGCACTGCAAAATTAAGGCGCGAAACATTGACAAGAGAGGGAGGGGGCTCGTAGTGTGAAGCTGATGCTGCAGTGCAGCATGGGAGGCATAATATGCCAGCAGTCGCCAAGTTTGAGTCCTCCCGAACTCATCCTCGGGAGTCATCTTTCGTAAGCCTGCTGTCGGGATGGATGCAGCAGGGCGTCAACAGCTTTTTCGCCACACAAAGAATTCTTCTAGACCTGGCCATGCGGCAGAACGCCAGCGTGATGCACCTGTTGCGCGAGCGGCTGGCCGATCCGCATCATTCTCCCGCCACCATTCTCACCGAACTGACGGGTGAAGGCATGACCAACTTCATCGAGGCGCAGAAGGTGCTGCTGAACCTGGCGCAGGAGCAGAACCAGATCGTCATGTCGGGAGTGAAGGAGCGGGTAGGCGGCTCCGCCCCGGCCACCGCGATGACGGAACTGCTGCAGCGCAGTGTGGAGACCTTCATCGACATGCAGAAGGAGTTCCTGAAAATCGCCGGGAAACAGACCCACAGCTGGATGGAAGCGGCCAAGACGGGGAAGACCTTCAGCGGCGAGCACCTGATCGAGCTGGCCCGCGAGGGAATGGAAAATTTCGTCCATGCCCAGAAGCGCTTCCTGGATGTGATCGCGGAAGAAACCGGTAAAGCCACCGCCGGCAAGCGCGGCAACGGCGTGGCCAGGAAAATGAAGAAAACCGAGCTGGCGGAACTGGCGCGGCAGGCGACCGAGTCGTTCATCGAGGCGCAAAAGAGCCTGTTTGATGTGGCCGGCCGGCAGATGAACGTCAACCTGAAGGCAGCTGACAAAGCGATGCACCTGGTTCAGCCGCTTCCTCTGATGCCGCTGGCGGAGCTGACCCGTGAGGGCGTGAAAAGCTTCGTGGACGCGCAAAAGGGGCTGATGGAGGTAATGTTAAAGCCGCCGGTTGAACACAAACACACGACCAAGCCGGCGCGGCGTTCGCGTCGCACCGGCCGTGCTGCCAAAGGGGAAGTAATGGCTCGTGCCGCGGCGGTTTAGCTTCCTCGGATGGCACCCGAGGCGCTGCGGGGTGAAGAGTGCGCTGGCGTGGCCTTCCAGCAAGGCCCGCCAGCTTTTTCTGCCTCGCATAAAGTCTTCCCGAAATGGCACAGGGTAGGGATCGGCCGGGTGGGGGGAGCGGCTGAAAGAGCTTCAGCATCACGTAGCATTTTCTAGGGATTCAGTGTAGGCTGTAGCCGGCTGAGGGGTGGTAATACCCGTCCTGCCCGGGATCCCCCTCCCGTCCCGCCCCCACGCGGTCAGGCATAAGCCGCGTGCTTCCGTACAACCTGGGGCCCGAAGTTGCAGTTCCAAGAACAAGCGATGCCTGCGGGTCGCAATCATATCCGGCGCCAGGCCGAGGCCAACGTCTCCCTGTGGACCGAAGCCCTAGTTGCAGCCGAACTCCTTCTGCTCCATGCCACACCTGTCTATTACGGACTGGGCGTGCCCCATGGAGATGAATCCGGAGTTGTAGTCATACCCGGTTTCCTGGGTACGGATCTGTACTTAATGGAACTGCACGCCTGGCTGAAGCGCATCGGTTATCGGCCATTCTTTTCCGGAATCGGGATCAATGCCGAATGTCCTAACCTGCTGATCCAGCGCCGCTTACGGGAAACCATCGCCAAGGCGAAAAAGCAGACGGGGCGGCGAGTGCATGTGATTGGCCACAGCCTGGGCGGGATCATTGCCCGTTCGGTGGCGGGCCAGATGCCCGAAGAAATCGCCTCCGTGATCACGCTCGCGGCCCCGTTTCGTGGCACCGTGGCGCACCGCAGCGTGCTGCGAGTGGCAGAAGCCGTGCGCAAGCGGATTCTGCAAGAGCATGGAACGGGTGTGCTGCCGGGCTGCTACACCGGAGCCTGCACCTGCGATTTCCTCGATTCGCTGCGCCGTTCGATTCCCGATTCGGTACTGCAGACTGCCGTCTACACCCGCGACGATGGCATTGTCGATTACCGCACCTGCATTACCAAGAATCCGGAGATCGACTTCGAAGTTCCCGGCACCCACATTGGCATGGCCTTCAATCCTTCCGCCTACATGATCATCGCCGAGCGCCTGGCGAAAGTGCATTCCCTGCCTTAGGCGTAGACGCTCTCAACTCACGCTAATGCCGCCATCCACAGGAATCACCGCGCCATTGACATAGGCGCCGGCGCGGGAAGCAAGATAAATGACCGCCCCCGCCATGTCAGCGGGGACACCAATGCGCCGCATGGGGCAGACTTGTTCCAGGCGACTCTGAAAATGCTCCAGCATCGCCGCCGTCATGTCGCTGGGAAAAGGGCCGGGGGCAATGGCATTGACGGTGATGTTCTTGCCCGCGAACTTTACGG
>DATGIY010000500.1:0-5516 GCA_035295475.1 Terriglobales bacterium | reverse complement strand
CGGCGCCGAAATCGCGAACATAGAATTCCACGCCGCTCTCGACCTCATGCGCTCCCAGCACGATGCGGCCGCCAGCGGCGCCATACTTGGCGGCGTTGTCGATCAGGTTGGTCAACACCTGCTGGATGGCGTCATCGTCGGCCTGGACCGGAGCCGGGGTGCTTTCCGCTATTTCCAGCTCGATGCCCGATGACTTGAGCTCCTGGAAACCCTGCTGCGCCTCGTGCAGCAACTCAGCCGCTGAGTGCGGCTGCAGGGAAAACTCGGTTTCGCCCGACTCCACGCGCGCCAGGGTCAGCAGGTCTTCAGTCAGGCGGCTCATGCGGGCGGCGTTCTTGCGAATGATTTCCAGGAATTCGCGGGTATCGCCGTTGCCGCCGGAATCCAGCAGAGTTTCCGCGTAGCCCTGGATGGAAGTTAAGGGGGTGCGCAGTTCGTGGGACACATTGGCAATGAAGTCGCGGCGTGTTTTCTCCACCCGTTCCACTTCGGTCAGGTCATGCAGAACGACTACGGCTCCGCCGCCGGGACGCGGGGCGGCAATCACGTCGAAGCTGCGCCCCGCGCCCAGCGAAGTGGCGCGCGCCGTCTTTACCTGATGGGTGCGCAGGGCTTCCTCGACGGCGCGGAGAAAATCGGGATCGCGCATGGTTTCTACCAGAGGCGCGCCGACGCGAACATGACCGTAGGCCAGACGCTGCATCACCCCATTCGACCACTCCACCTTGCCCGCGGCGGAAATAGCCAGGACAGCGTCTTGCATGCTGTTGAGCAAAGTCTCCAGCTGCCTGCGCCCGTTTTCCAGCTCGGCAAAGCTGCGTTCCAGCTGGCGGGCGGTGCGGTCGAGAGCGGCCGCCACGTGGGCGATCTCGTCACCCGAGGTTTCCTCGATGCGGGCGGTCAAATCGCCAGCAGCAATCTGTTCCGCGAAGTTGACAATGCGCTGCAACCGGCGCGCTATGCCCTGGGCCAGGATGGCAGCCAATACCAGCGCTGCCAACAGGGCCAGGCCGGATGCGAACAGCAGCTGCAGGCGCACGTGCCGCACGCGCTCCGCAATGGAGGAAAGCGGATAAGCCAAGCGAACAGCGCCACCCGGCACCGGCGCCGCCACGTAGAGAAAGGGGATGCCAACCGTATGACTCACGCGCTGCGCGCTGCCGGGCTTGCCGTGCAGGGCCGCAATGAATTCCGGGCGGGTGGCGTGATTCTCCATCTCCTGGGGATTGGCCCGCGTATCGGCCAGCACCTTGCCGCCAGCGTCGATGATGGTGGCGCGAGCGTCGGCGGCCTGAGACACCTGGTCCGCGATCTGCTGCAGGGAGCGGCGGTCGCGCTCGTGCTCAACCTCTACAGCAAACAGGAGCGCCTTCTGGGTGAGAGTGGTCTGCAGCTCCCGCCGCAAGGAAGTCTCCCAGGCGCGGCGAACCGCGAAATCGAGGGTGGCGGTGGCCACCGCGATGACCAGCAGGAACGCGGCCAGCAGGCGGAAAAAGATCCGCTTCTTCACCGCGGCGCCTCGAAGCGGTAGCCGGCGCCGCGCACGGTGCGTAGGTAACGGGGATTTTCCGGATCGCGCTCGATCTTCTCCCGGAGGCGGCGTACGTAAACGTCCACTGAACGCGGGGTAACGTAGGCTGTATCGCGCCACACCGCATCCAGCAGCTGGTCGCGCGTGAACACGCGGCCGACATGGCGGGCCAGGTATTCCAGGAGGCGAAATTCCGTGGCGGTGGCGGGCACGCTCTTGCCGCGCACGGTGAGGATCATGGCGCCGGTGTCGATTTCGAGATCGTCGAGCTTGATAGTGGCGGGCTGCAGCGGCTGCTCAAAACGCCGCAGCACAGCTTTGACCCGGGCCACCAGCTCCCGCGGGCTGAAGGGCTTGGTGATGTAGTCGTCGGCGCCCAGTTCCAGGCCCAGTACGCGGTCGGATTCGGCGGTACGCGCGGTGAGAAAAATGACGGGAGTAGCCGCGAGCTCGGCCGTGTCACGCACGCGGCGACAAAGATCGAGGCCATCGCCACCGGGAATCATGATGTCGAGCAGCATCAGGGTGGGCCGCTCGCGCTCCGCCTCAGCCATCACGCCGGCAGCAGAGGAAAATACGCGCACGCTGAAGCCGGCGCCCTCCAGGTGATGCCGCACCAGGCGCGCGATATCAGCGTCGTCCTCCACCACCAAAATTGTGGATTTCACATGCTTATTGTATGGGAAAGGCGCAGGAAGTCACATTCCCGGGCCCACAACAGAAGCCGTTCCGAGCCCAGTTATGCGAGCACGAAGCGCTCCATGGCCTGGGCGAAGCCTTCCTCCTGGTTGGAAGCGGTCACAAATTTGGCCGCTTTCTGCACTTCCTCATTAGCATTGCCCATGGCGATGCTCACGCCGCTGCGCCGGAACATGAGGACATCGTTAGGCCCGTCTCCGATAGTGGCGATCTTCTCTGGAGGGACCTTCAGCATTTCGCTGAGCACGGTTACGACTTCGCCTTTATTGGCCTGGGGATGGGTGACGTCGAGGTAATAAGGCTGGGAGCGGGAAGCGGAAACGTGGTCTCCGCAGGCCTTTTTCACGTCCTGCTCACAACGCGCCACGGCGGCGTAGTCATCGCTGACGCCCGCCAGCTTGGCCGCCCGGGTCAGCAGCCCATCGTAGCTGGGCGCGACTTTGGGAGGAAACTTTACCGTCCATTCCTCCCGCGCGACGTGCGGCGCGTCCCGCCGGCGAATAAACCAGTCCTGGTCGGTGTACAGCCAGAGGTCCAAGCCGTGCTGAGCAATGATTTCCGCGGCACTTCGTGCCGCAGCTGACGGAAGCAAGTGCTGGCGCAGCAGGGAAAGATCGGGGCGCACGATGACCCCGCCATTAAAGGCGGCGATGGGGTCCTTAAGCGCCAGCGGATCTATGAGCATCTTGATGCCCAGCGGCGGCCGCCCGCTGGTAATCGTGAAGGCAATACCCGCGGCCAGGACCTGGTCTACGGCTTTGCGGGCCCGCTCGGTCAGCACCTTCTCTTGGGTGACGAGCGTGCCATCGACATCAGCGATTACCAGTTGAACGCGTTCTGTTGGCGGCATGCGGAGTCAGGCTGCCTTTTTGCCCAGGCGTTGTTGCAGAAACTCCTTCAGGGCGACCGCATTATTGTGCTCGGTGTCGTGGGAACTGTAAACCAGGGTGACCCGGCCCCGGCGGGCGGCGGCCAACAGCGGCTGCCAAGCCTGGGGATTGGCCTTGAGTTCCTCGAAGTAACGGCGACGAAACTCCGGCCACTTGGCGGGATCGTGGGAAAACCACTGGCGCAGTTCGGTGCTGGGCGCGACGTCTTTTAGCCACGCCTCCACCGGCAGGGCGGCCTTCTTTACACCGCGCGGCCACAGTCGCTCCACCAGAAAGCGAGCGCCATCGCTCTTGGCTGCCGCATCATAGGCGCGCTTAAGCTGGATCATAAGTGCCTCCTTCCGTTCCCCTCAAGGGATGGACGGTGTTTATGCCGGCCACTCCGGCGGAAAACATTCCGGACACTGGCGATTGACGAACTCAAGCCAGCCCAGGATTTCGGAGGCGGTAAGAGTGGGTTCGCCCTGAGCGGTGCGGAATACGGTAAAGACCTCGCCGTAACGATCAGTAACGTACACCGCCAGGTGGGGCGAACCTCGACCATCGAGAGCGCCGAGGGAACGATGCACGGCAGCTTCGGAATCGGCCAGCACGACAAAAGGCCAGTGTCGCCGCGACTTGATAGCCTGCGCCGGTTCGCGCGCGCAGGCGAGCACGGCGATCACCTGCGCCTCTTCTTCCAAGATCTGGGCCTGGCGCACTGCCAATTCGTCCAGCAGGGCAAATCCGTTTTCGCCGCACTCGCCTCCCGCCAACACCAGCACCAGATTGGCTCGTCCACGGTAGTCGCTGAGCTGAACCTGATGGCCGGCAGCGGAGAGCAGGGCGAAGTTGCGGATCACCTGCCCGCGACGCGGGTACTGGGGTTGGGCGAGCTGCTCCTGGTCCATGAATGACCCCTGGAACTAATTTAATATCGTAACACGATACGTACTCCCTTTCGTGCTATGAACCCCGCGCCGGATGTATCATGGAATTTTGGCTGGCCTAACCTGTTCGCCATAGATGGGCCGCGCGAGGAAACGTGGCGAGTGGCGGACGCGAGCACTGGCTGTAACCGCGACCAGGTTTGCATGATCAAACAAAAAGGCTGGCAGGACGGATAAGCACTTTCCAGCCTGATGATGGCCATATGACGCAAGGAGCCACACCATGCCGGTTTATCAGTGCAAGCTGAAATCCCGGGAAGAGGTCGCGGAAGGTACCATGGCTTTTCACTTCGAGAGGCCGGCGAGCTTCAATTTCCAAGCTGGTCAAACCGTGGACATGACCCTGCTCAGCCCTCCCGAGACCGACGATGAGGGCAACACTCGCACGTTTTCCATTGCCAGCCCGCCCTTTGAACAGGAATTGATGTTTGCCACGCGCATGCGCGATTCCGCTTTCAAGCGCAGCCTAAAGACGCTTCCCCTGGGGACGGAGCTGAAGATCGACGGCCCCATGGGCTCGTTTACACTGCACAAAAATGCCAAGAAGCCGGCGGCATTCCTGGCGGGTGGGATCGGCATCACTCCCTTCCTGAGCACGGTGGCGCAGGCGGCGCACGATCGCCTGCCGCACCAGTTGTATCTTTTCTACTCCAATCACCGGCCGGAGGACGCTCCCTTTCTGGATTTTCTTCGTCGGCTGGAGGCGGAGAATCCGAATTATCATTTCATTCCCACCATGACGGACATGGAGAGATCCAAGCGGCCCTGGAAAGGAGAAACAGGCTTCATCGACAGCAAGATGGTCATCAAATACCTCAGCAACTTGAACGGGCCCATTTATTATTTGGCGGGACCACCGGCCATGGTGGCCGCTATGCGGAAAATGCTGACGGAAGCGAAGGTGGATGAGGATGACATCCGGACTGAAGAATTTGCCGGCTATTGAAAACGGCGGTGCGATTTCCCAAGGCCAGCCCAAGGGCAGCGAACTGGACCGCCTGTGCGTGAACACTATTCGCATGCTCGCGGTAGATCAGGTGGAAAAGGCGCATTCCGGCCACCCCGGCCTGCCGCTAGGCGCCGCGCCGATGGCCTACGTGCTTTGGGACCGCTTCTTGCGGCACAATCCCGGAAATCCCCGCTGGTTCAACCGCGATCGCTTCATCCTTTCCGCCGGCCATGGCAGCGCCCTGCTCTACGCCTTGCTGCACCTGTACGGCTATAACCTGCCCATGAGCGAACTCAAGCAGTTCCGGCAGTGGGGAAGCGAAACCCCCGGGCATCCCGAGTACAACCTGGATCGCGGCATCGAGGCTACCACCGGACCTCTGGGACAGGGCTTCGGGATGGGAGTAGGCATGGCGCTGGCCGAAGCGCATCTGGCCGGCTGCTTCAACAAGGAAGAACTGGGAGTGGTTGACCACTACACCTACGCCATCGTTTCCGATGGCGACCTGATGGAAGGGG
>DATGIY010000499.1:0-3740 GCA_035295475.1 Terriglobales bacterium | reverse complement strand
CACAGTGATGGTGTAACTGCCCGCCGGCGTGCCGCCGCCGCCTCCGCCCCCGCCTCCGCTGCTGCTGCCGCCGCCACCGCAACCCACCAGCGCCAGAATCGCCAGCAGCATGATAACCGTGAACCACAAGGCCAAGCGGCGCCGGCGCCCCGCGGCGCGGAATCCCAGGCCAGCCAAGGCCATTCCTGGCAACGGTAACCAGAACGCAAATAAGGGTGCGAGCCGCTTCTGGGAGGGCAACAGCAGGGCCGTGGGTCCGGCCGTAGTGATGGTCAGAGTTGAGGTGCCGGTACCGGTGACCGTCTGCGGGCTGAAGGAGCAAGCCGCTCCCGAAGGCAGGCCAGCGCAGGCGAAAGAAACCGAGCCGTTAAAGCCAGCCTGGGGCGTTATGTTGATCGAGTAGCTGGCGGATTGGCCGGGGTTCACGGTGAAGCTGCTAGGCGATGCGGCCATGGCGAAGTCCGCCGAGGTCTGCGAAAAGAGCCCGTAGACCACGACCTGGCCGGCATCTTGCCCTGGCTGGTCCGGTCCAACAAAAGCGGGTTCGTAGACCTTGCCATTGGCGATGGTGGGAGGGGTGAACTTGGCATAGGACCCGACGGCATCGCGTGAGAGATCGAGATTGCTGTCCCACAGTTTATGAGAGAGGTTACTCGCGTCATAGGCGACAAGTATGCCCGGCTGGGTTTGCTCATTGGCATCGCCAGACGAAGGGCCGGAGGCCCAGACGATGCCGCTACCGGATTGTGAACCGTTGGCGGAAATTGACAGGGCTGCCAGATTGGAATTGCCGACTGGGCTCTTGATGGTGCCTTGCGATACCGGCGTGCATACGTGCCCGCTGCAGTTACGGAACTGCCGTGAGGTGCTATCGTACTGGAACGCCTTGATCACATCATCAGGGCCCCATATGTAGAGCCAGGGCGTGCTGGAATTGTTCCAAAAAATGGGCCCACCCATGATCATGCCGTCGGGGTAGGCGTTGGTGGCCTGAAAGTACTGCAAGATATTGTTCGTCGTGGCGCTGTTTTGGCCCATATTGGCGGTATCGACGAGGTACAAGATACCTTCCTTGCCGCCGCCCACGATGGCTTTAGGGGTGCCAGGCAGGAGGATGAGTCCGCCGCTACCCAGATCGGCATTGCTTCCATTCAGAAGGTTCTGATCGTACGGAGCGAAGAAGTCGGTCTCCTTGAGACCAGGAGTAGTCAGTTTAATAAAACTGCTGGCGTAGTTATTTCCGCTCGGAGCAGTGAAACTCCCGTTGCTGGTCGCGACATAGATGTACGTTCCGTCTGTAAGCAGGCCTTTGCCGCCGCCCCAGATTCCGCCACCCGGCTGATAAGCAGCATCGGGTGTGGTGTTGAAAACCGCCGTCTGCGTCAGTGTCTGCGCATCGTATCCCATGACCCAGCCGTGCCAGTCGGGAAAATCCCCGGCAGAGCCGAATCCTATATAGACGGTGCCGTTGAGCAGTAACAGGCCGGGACGCTGAAGATGCTTCAGAGGATCGAATCCGGTGACGGTGGAGCCGTCAATGTAGGCGGCCGGAACTTTATCGGCGCCTGTGGTCACGTCCAGAGCATGCAGGCGGAAGTGGTAGGTGCTATCAGGGTTCTTGACCTTTGCCACTACGAATATCGTTCCGCTCTGGGGGTCAATCACCGGCGTGGCGGTGATGCCGATATAAGGCATGATGTCCGGATAGCAGTTCGACGGCTGCGGAGGTTGAGCGGTGGTACAGATGTCGCTGGTAGGCACCATGGCGCCGAGGCTCACCTGCCACAATGGGGGGCCCGCCTTATCAGCATCGAAGGCATATACGCTGTTGTGCTGGGTGGTCACGAACAGGACGTTGTGACTTTGCCCGTTGATGTTCACGTTCGACAGGTAAAGAGGCTGCGCGTAGACGTAACCATCAACTCCCAGGGTGAACAGCTTGCCGAAGTTGCTGACATTAACGTTGGAAGTGTTGAGGATAGTTTCTTGCAGATTCTGACCGGTACGAGCATTGTCATTCTGCTGGGTCGTGACCGAAACTTGCGCACCGGCCGGAATGGCCAGTGTTAAGGCTAAAATTAAAGCCAGAAAAAATGAGAAACACCGGGACTGAATCATTGAGACCTCTTGGCGGATAGACTGGACGAAGCGGGGGTCAACTAGAGTAGCACTTGTTGCGAAGTTCTGGGTCGCAAGCCTCTGGTTTGCGGCTAATGGCAGGGAAGCCGGGTGGCAGAGCATCCCAGCGGCTGCGGGCCAAAGGACCGAACCTTTCCATGATTACTTGCGCCATCCTGCGGACCAAAATTTCCCAATCGTGAGCGCGGGCGACAGCTTGGCGACGCTCGCGTTCGCTGGCGGCGGTAGCGCCGGGACTGAGAGCCTGGCCCAGAGCGCGCGCCCACTCCTCGGCGCTCTCTGCCAATGCGACCACGCCGCTGAAGGACAACACCGATCGTATGGGAGAGGTCACGACGGGAGTGCCGCTGGCCAGATATTCGTGCAGCTTGAGCGGGTAAATATACCTGGTATAGGCATTCATGCAATACGGCATGATGCAAACGTCAAAGTGCTGGGGATACTGGACAAGTTCCGCGGTTGATTTGGTGCCCAGCAGATATACATTACGGCGTGCTGCCATGGCGCGCAGTGGATCGCCAGGATCGGCATAAGGATTGATCTGGCCAACGAATACAAATGACCACTGGGGATGCCGCGCCGAAAGTTCCAGCAGGAGCCGCCAATCCAATTGCGCCTTGAGCACGCCCGCGTAGCCGATGCGGGGCCGGGGTATATGGCGCAGGTCCTCCGGTTCGGGGACCGGCCGGGCGAAAGCCGGGTAGTCCACTCCATTGGAAATGAATTCCGTATGAGGATTGAGGTGCCCTTTTTTTTCCATCAGAGCGGGGGAATGGATGAAGACCTGTCCCACCGCCTGGATAAGGTGTTTTTCCCGCTCGTCCAGTTCGCGTTCGGTGGCGGAAAATGAATATTCGTCATCAATGTGATAACAGCTCAAATCGTGGGCGATTTGACCCAGAGCTGCGGCGAAATCCGGGCGCCAGATAGAGAGCACGATCTGGCGGCAGCCATGGGAGAGCAGCAGGTTGCGTGCGCGCTGCAGGCGCTTGCGCAAAAACCAATCCCCAAACCTGGCCGGAGTGAACCAAAAGCCGGGATCATACACCTGCAAGAGCGAAGGGTGCTGGGCATCCTCGGCCAGCGGCCGGGTTACAACCTCGCGCAGGGAGCAGCGGCGCCGCCACTCCGTGGGCTCATCCAGCCACACCACCTGGAAATAGCGCGCCAACCGGCTTAGAACATGATGGCGAGCCTGCCATTGTGGTTCCCAGCGGTCGGGGACCAGTCCCACTACGCCAATTTCCGAAAACCATGGCTGCAATGTCTCAGGACTGGTCATGAATTTAAGTTGGGCACAGCCTTTTCATCGAAGTCGCGTATTTCTGGGCGGTTATCTCCGCAGCAGACAGCGACTGTGCCGAGCTCCGGTTGGGCCTGAGAACGCCGCAGGCGCGACCGAAGCAGGGCGCTTGCTTCTTTCCTGTAGGCGAGGGACATGCCGATGGCGAACAAGGGCAGGATGGCGGCAATCTGCAGGAAGAAATAAGGCAAATTGTGCGCCGGCCACCAGCGCTCTGCAAGATAGCAGCCGGCGGCGAAGGGCAGGGCAGCGATGCCGGTACGGCCCCAGGTCTGCCAGAAGTACCGCGCGATGGAAA